>JBAZSD010000004.1 GCA_041662605.1 Desulfomonilaceae bacterium | reverse complement strand
CTTTTTCGCAAAATCCAAAGATCAGCTGATCCAACGCATATGCCTCGCCCTGAACTGGGTCGTGGACCGAAAAAATCAAAACCGGAAAACTTGCGCCATTCGGACATAACTTTAGGCAACTGCTATAATCGTTATGAGGGGTTCTTAAATCGTCGCATAGCGTCCTCCCATGAGAGCGGGATCTCGGTCCCATTCACTGTCCACCTCACAAACCTTGTTGAGCCCATATCCGTCCGGAGCAGTTTCATGACCCCCTTGTGAAATCCTTTGAAGGCAAAGTCTCGGAGCGCTGACTCATTTTCCCAAGCCGACAATGTCCAGAAGCTATTCTTAAACAAATGCGCCCGAAGCGAGTAGCCAACCAGGCCGTTTGATTGGCTCAGTTGGACCAGGATTTTGGCCGTGTAAAACAGAAAGCGTGGTGTCGTTCGATAGCGCTTCAGCGGCAGGTAGGTTAAGAATACTACGTAAGTACGGCTCGGGTCAGAGTCAACGCATTTCTTCCATGGGGTCGTAGGCATTGTTTGTTTCCTATATGCTTTGGCAATTGATTGTCGCTTATCAGGCGCTAGACTTGACGCCGGCTTTTAGATCACTTTTCTTGAGGACTCGGTTTATTTTTTCGTTGCCTCGAAATCTAAGAAAGTGATCTCGTGATAAATTGGAATACTTTTTTTCTTAAAATCATATTGAGGATGATGTCTCCATGACTGGTCATTTTCAGTATTACTGGAAAAAACTCAAATAGTTGTTCTCTGATGGTGAGATCGAAGCCAGGGTTCTTGCGTCATTATCCCTTTCATACAGGAAAGCGGCTATCGTGTTCGCCAGGAAGGCGAGAACGATTAGAGGCAGGGCGGAAAGAACCACGAATGAGACAAGGAGCTTGAAGAGAATGCTTTGCCTAGAAAACGCTTTCCCGAGAGTTCTGATCTTACCAATCTCACTTATTGGGTGGAATCATATTAATGAAGTCTGAAAAAGAGAAAGCAGATTTCCTGCTTGCTATCGGATGTCGCGGGAAATTCTAATCAAATTTCGGAGTCTAATGTTTCTTTGGAAATACTTGCCCTAAAAATTTAGCGGCTGTCGGCATTATCTTGTTTTGGAAGAACCCTACGATTCCATCGCGAAATCCAAACACGGCCATCATGAAAATCAAACCCATGAAAAGGCTCCATGCGTCCGTATAGTTGCTGATAATGTCTCGCAGCAGAATAATGGACACAGCCCCTACCACTGGTCCGAACAATGTAGCCATGCCGCCTGTAATGTTCATTACTACCACTTCACCTGAAGTGGTCCAGTGCAACGAACCGAGCGGTACCATGTTTAGTAACAAGGCGTAAAGGCCTCCAGCCAACCCTGCAAAACAACCGGATATCACGAAGGCGACTAACTTGAATCTGTCTACATTATAGCCGACGCTCATGGCCCTGTTGCGGTTTTCCCGGAGCGCCTGGAGAGTGGCGCCTAGTGGGGAATTAACAACTCTAACAATGATAAACATTGAAACGATGACCAATGCCAAAATGAAGTAGTACAGATTAATTTCCGGATGAATGTCTATTGGTCCAATATTAGGCCTGGGCACACCCTGCAATCCATCATCGCCGCCGGTCAGACCAGTCCACTTGAAAGCTATGAAATAAAACATCTGAGCGAAAGCCAGTGTCACCATCGTAAAATAGATTCCATGTCTCCTGATGCTCGCGTAACCGACAAACGCCGCTGCCAGGCCACTCACGCAAATAGCCCCCGTCAACGCCACAGGTACTGAAGGGAAAACTCTGATCAATAAGATTCCTGTAGTGTATGCGCCAATGCCAAAAAAAGCCGCGTGACCGAAAGAGAGCATGCCTCCATAACCCAAGACCAAATCGTAAGACATCGCCAAGAGAGCGAATATCAAGATTTCGGTCGCCAGCGCCTCGTAAGGCGCGACTAATGGAAAGACTAAGGCTAGTCCGAAGAAAGTTACGAGGGTTAAGAATTGCGAACGAGGCATAAGCTATTACTCGTGAAACGATTCTCGGCCGAACAATCCCCTTGGCCGGACGAGAAGAAAGGCCGCCATAAACAGGTATATGAGGGTGTTGGCCATAGGCGGCCAGACCATGACCCCGATTGCTATGATTTGTCCTACAATTAGTCCGCCTACAACAGATCCACCAAGGCTGCCCATGCCTCCAATCACTACAACTACAAAGCAATCCACAAGAAGATCCATTCCCATCAGTGGACGGACATTTTGAATAGGCGCCGCCAAAACTCCTGCAAGACCCGCCAGTCCGGTTCCCAGGCCAACAACTAAAGTCATTGTCCTGGATATGTTGATTCCAAGCGCTTCGAGCATTTTAGGATTGTCTGTTCCGGCTCGAATGATACAGCCCAGCTTGGTCTTACTGAGAAACAGCCACACGGCGAAAGCTGCGCAGGATGTCACAGCGATCAAAAAAAGCCGATAGCTGGGATAATACATGAATCCAAGATTTACCATGCCGGTAAGTGACTTTGGCGTGCCAAAAGGCACACCCATACTCCCAAACACTAATCTTGCGGCATCCTGCAACACGAGCATTAGTCCAAACGTGAGCAACATTATATATAGGGGAGGAAGGTCGTACAGGCGCCTGAAGAGGACTATCTCACAAAGGGATCCAAAAGCCGCCATTAGTATAGGCACGGAAATTAGAGCCAGCCAATAATCAGGAATGATGTAAGATGTAATCGTGTAAGCGGCGTAAGCTCCCAACATGAAAAATGCGCCATGGGCAAAATTTATTATTCCCAGCATTCCGAAAATAATCGACAACCCCAACGCTAGAAGCACGTAGAGGGACCCGAGAATTAGGCCATTGAAAAGTTGCATGAAGACGAACTGTAGGTTCATCAAAGAAATCTTTCTGATCAGCCATAGTGGGGCCATGCGTGCGAAAAACATGCATTGGCACCACTATGGGACGATTTTATTCAGCAGTGTCCATCTTACAGCCTGTATCCTTTGGATTTTGGTAGGCTTTATCAGGTGGAATTACGCCAACTATGTCAAAGAAATCCCAGTCTTCTTTGATCTCTCCAGGATTCTTGGCTCGTAAAATGTAGGCGTTGCCAACTTCCATATGGTCTTCCGCCCGAATCTTTCCAGGGTTTGCCAATAGATCCCGGAATTCGTGTCCTTCGAGGGCTTTGATAACCGGTAGGGCATCTTTGCTTTTAGCTCTCTCCACAGCTTTGAGATACTGAGTAACAGCGCTGTAGGTTGCGGCGTTCATCCAGTTCGGTGGTTTGTTAAATTGTTTTTTCCACTTTTCAACAAATTCTTTGGAACCTGGATTGTCACTTTTCCAGTACCATGCGCCCGTAACATAGTCACCGGCGAATATATCCCCCGATGCTTTTATATCCTCTATAAACAGAAGAGCATGGACGATTTTTACTTTTTTCTTCAGTCCGAATTCCATCGCTTGTTTCGTAGAATTCACGGCGTCTTTTCCCGCGTTCAGTAAAACCAGGACTTCCGGCTTTGCGTTCATGGCCTTCAAAATGTAGGGACTAAAGTCTGATGTGCCCAGAGCGACCATTTCATTGCCTAAAAGCGTGCCTCCCTTTGCTTTCAGCGCTTCAGAGAAGTGGTGAAGCAGATCATGGCCCCAGGCATAATCGGCTGTGATTGTGTACCATTTCTTGCCTAGATTGTCCGCTGCCCACAATCCTACCGCAGTAGCCAGCATGTAATCGTTGTACGCCCATTTAAAGGTGTAACGGTTGCAATCCGGACCGGATAGCCTCGTGGTGCCTGAACCGATCGCAATAAACGGTTTCTTGTGGATCTTGGCTTGATTGGCTACGGCCAGACCTGCGGCGCTGTTAGGGCAATCAAATATGACGTCGACCTGCTCTTTCTCATACAATTCTTTTGCTTTTTGATTGGCCACGTCTGGCTTACACATGTGGTCACGGTAAACGAATTCGATGGGGTTACCCAGAATCTTCCCACCAAAGTCGGCAATGGCCATTTTTGCAGCTTCAACATTGGCGCCCGTGATACCGGCATACGGTCCGGACATATCGGTTAGCACCGATATTTTCAAAGGCTCGGCGACGACCGGAGTATTAACCAGTGAGAAAAAAGCAATCGACAGCAAGCATGCCGTCAATATTGCGTGCCATTTCCTTTCCATGCGCTTACCTCCTCTCCATGCTATCAATCTTAGTCTGGGCGCATGAGACACAATGTCTCCAGCCTCAGTCATACGCCCAAATACTGTGACTTGATCTTCTCATCGGACTTGAATTCCTTGTTGCTCCCAGCATAAACGATCCGACCGTTGCATATTATGAAATGTTGGTCGGCGACTTCCTCTGCAAATCTGCTGTTTTGTTCCACTAAAAGTATTGAAATCCCTTCCTTTTTTAACTCTAGAACAATTTTAGCGATTTCACGGACTAACATTGGGGCTAGCCCTTCCGTCGGTTCATCGAGAATAATGAGCTTCACGTTCATAGTCAGAATTCGGGCGATCACGAGCATTTGTTGCTCGCCACCAGACAACTGGGATCCTCTGTGAAAGCCCCTGGCTTTAAGAATGGGGAAAAAGGAGTATATCTTGTCGATGCTCCACAGACCCGCATGCCCTTTGGCCATCGGAAGAGTCAAATTTTCATAGACAGAAAGGCTTGGAAAAACAGCTCTTTCTTCAGGAACGTAACCGACACCTAGTTGAGCGATCCTATACGGTTTCTTGTTTGTGATGTCTTCGCCGCTGAACTTGATGAACCCCGTAGTGACTGGAACCAGTCCCATTATCGTACGAAGGGTGGTAGTCTTTCCCGCTCCGTTTCTTCCAAGAATCGTAGCCACTTGTCCTTCTTCAACTCTGAATGTGATTCCTTTAAGTATGTGGCTTCCACCATAATGTGAATGCACATCCTGAAGTTCGAGCAAGTCAGTACCCTCCTAAATATGCTTCCTGAACCTCTTGGTTAGCCTGAATTTCCGCTGGTGTCCCCTCAGCCAACAGCAACCCTTGATACAGCACTGCAATCCTGTCCGAGATGGCGAGGACCATGTCAATGTTGTGCTCTATGAGGACCACTGGAATTGACTTGGATATTTCGGCGATAAATTTAAGAATAACGGAAGAATCTTCAGCGCTCATCCCTGATGTAGGCTCGTCCAGGAGAAGAACCTGAGGATCAGTGGCTAAAGAAATGCCAATGTCCAAACACCGCTGCAGACCATATGGAAGATTTTTTGCCGGAGAATCCGCCCAATCCTCCAGGCCCATTTGGCTGAGAATCCTTTTTGTATCAGTTTCTACGCCGGGAAGTCTCTCGCATGACATGATAAAGTTGTACCGTGATTTCGACCGTGACTGACGGGCGACACGAACATTTTCATAGACGGAAAGGCCAGGGAATATGCTCGTGATTTGAAACGACCTTCCAATTCCCATCTGGGAAATCTCATAGGGCGCTAGCCCAGTAATTTCCTTACCACGGTAGAAAATGCCGCCTTTGTCCGGGACCAGAAATCCCGCAAGCAAGTTGAAAAAGGTAGTCTTGCCTGCTCCATTGGGACCAATAATTGATTGTATCCCGTGGCTAACACACAGAGATACTCCATTGACAGCCGTTAAGGCTCCAAAATGCCTTGTGACGGCTCTGGTCTCAAGAACAGGGATTTCTGAAACATGCGCTGTCATGAATAATCCAGATTCATCGCAGAAAACTTTCCATTTTTGAAATTTTGTAACTAACGAGCCTTTCCCCAATAGAAGAATTAGTCAGAGAATCTTGTCCTTTTGATCAAGTAGCGTTGTTCAATATTGTTGAAAGGTCCTGGAAGAATTTGAGCGATTCCGGATTCATCATAGAGTCTACATTTACCGCTTTTTCTAGTGGCACACCCGAAAGAATCTTTTTCACGGGAACTTCAAGTCTCTTTGAGTTGAGAGTTTTAGGGACAGACATTACCGGATAAATTTCATCAGGAACGTGTCTGGGTGAAAGGGCGCTCCGAATGGCGTTCCGGATCTTGTTTTTTAATGCGTCGTTAAATTCGAGGCCTTCTTTGAGCACAACGAACAGCGGCATGATGTACTTGCCTTTGGAATTCTCAAATCCAACGATTAGGCTTTCAGTAATCTCGGGCAGTTCATCCACGACGCCGTAGATTTCGCTGCTCCCCATTCTTACTCCCATTCGCTTTAGGGTAGAATCCGATCTTCCGGCTATGACAGCGCTGCCGCGGTCTGTAATCTTGACCCAATCGCCGTGCCTCCATACTCCGGGGAAAACCTCAAAGTAGCTTTCGATGTAACGCTTGTTTTCGGGATCGTTCCATAGATAGATCGGAAGCGATGGCATAGGTTCTGTAATGACCAATTCGCCGACCTGGTCAACCACGGAATTGCCGTTTTCGTCGTAGGCCTCGGCTTTTACACCCAGACATCTGCACTGAAGTTCTCCTGCTCTAACAGGAAGTAGCGGGCACGATCCAAGGAACCCAGTGCACGGATCGGTTCCTCCACTAACGGAGGCAAGCAGTAGATCTTCTTTTACAGAGTCGTACACCCACTTGAATCCTGCGGGTGATAACGGAGAGCCTGTCGAGCCGACTACTCGCAGCGCTGACAGATCTCGCGTCTTTCCAGGTAGCATCTTTTGACTCATGCAACTGGTAATATAAGCTGCGCTTGCGCCGAACGCCGTAACCCTGGCTTTTTCAGCAAGGTCCCAAAGCACGTTCATGTCAGGATATCCCGGACTCCCGTCGTAGAGGACAGAGGTTGATCCTAAGAGAAGCCCTCCCTGCATGATGTTCCACATGACCCATCCAGTGGTGCTAAACCAGAAAAAGGAATCTCTTGGCCGTACATCTACGTGCAATCCCGTAAATTTCAGAAACTCAATTAAAATTCCGCCCTGACTGTGAACAAGTGGCTTGGGAAGACCTGTGGTTCCAGACGAATATACAACCCACATGGGGTGGTTAAAATCAACCTGTTCGAATATGAGCGCTCCTGCTTCCTTAACAAGATCATCCCATACAAGTAAGTTTTCAATTGGGTAAGATTTCTTTGATGGGTACAGATACGGGACCAGAATAGTGTGTTCCAGTGTAGGCAGCGACTTTTGCAAAGTGGCGACCGTGTTCTCGCAGTCGAATTTTTTACCGCCATACTGATAGCCGTCAACAGCAAAAAGTACCTTTGGCTCTATCTGACGGAAACGGTCTGTAACACTCCGAAACCCAAAATCTGGGGAGCAACTAGACCATACGGCTCCAATACTGGCGCATGCAAGGAACGCGATGATGGTCTCAGGTATGTTTGGGAGGTAGGCCACCACCCTGTCTCCGCATTTCACTCCCATATTGCGAAGGGCTGTAGACACGGAGGCGACTTTCTGGGAAAGCTCGCCCCACGATATTTCTGTTAGTGGTCGGATCTCAGATTGAAATTTCAATGCGGGCGTATCCAGCTTGTTCCAACGGAACACCTGTTCAACGTAGTTCAATTTGGCGCCGACAAACCATTGCGCTCCCGGCATTTTCCTCTGGGAAAGCGCCTTGTTGTATGGATGTGAAGCCTGAATCCCGTTAAATTCCCAAATAGATACCCAAAAATCTTCGAGATTTGTCACTGACCATTTCCAAAGATCTTTGTAAGAGTCAAAACTCAGTTTTTTGTTATTCAAAAGAAACTGAACGAACCGGCTGATATTGGCTTCGCCTTTCAATTGGTCTGAGGGTTCCCAGAGAAGATCTCCCTCTGTTACATTTGTGAAGTCCATTAATGTTCACTCCCTAAAAGAATTCGTATCACGATGGTCTACCCAAAAACGTGATAGTTTCCTTATTACGTGAACACGACTTGTGCCTTTTGGCTCAAAGCGTGCTTCGTTTTTGGTGAAAACTCCCCCGAAGACTTACGAATATTTAACATCTGTAGCAATAAGGAGTGACCACACTCGCAGTAATCGACAAATTTCAGGTGATCTGGAATGGACGATTTTTCCCCGAAAAAAGGCTTTCCGTCACCCCGATGACCAGTTCTTCTAATTTCAATTCGTGGCCACTTTGAATTTTCGGCTAATGCCAACCTCTTTATTTCCGCGAGAAACAGTAGTATAAAGTGGCCATTGGTGTCTAGACAAAAAATTTTGTTTTTGTTGAAGGATGGTGAATTTTTCCGCCTAGTGGATGTACTCCATCTGTAAACGACCAATAGGGTTTGCGAATCGAAGCTAATACCTCTTGACACCCTATACGCATGTGCCTTATAAAGCCGTCACATATTTTTTTTGATGAAACAATTACTATTAAAAGGGAGGCCCGGGCATGACAAAGGCTGAATTCGTGGATAAACTTGCGGAGAAAGGCAAGATAACCAAGAAGCAGGCTTCAGAAGCCATAGACATGATTTTCACCACTATGGCCGACGGGTTGGTCGCCGGTGATGAAATCTCTATCCCAGGTTTTGGCAAATTTTCCATTACCATCAGGAAAGCTCGGACAGGTCTGAATCCTCAGACCAAACAGAAAATCAACATCCCGGAAACAAAAGCTCCCAAGTTTTCAGCCGCAAAGGCGCTCAAAGAATCGATAAAGTGATTCCGGTTTTAGGAAATTTCTAGCGACCGTTTGAGTCTGTGTAACCTACAAATTAGGCTTAGGACAATGACCGGGAATCAAGGTCATTTTCCGAGTTGCGGGTAACCACAAAAAATGCTCTAAGATCAGGTTCCACGCTCTAACTCAATGACATTATCAAGATTGGAGACCTTGTTCTCACTACCGGACTGGGTCTCCAATTTTGTTTGATGGCCTCATTTTCAACTGAAATGTTGCTCCCCGCCGATTCCGTTATTAGATTATTTAACATCAACGAAACATATTTCATCGCGCTTTGGCCAAACCGGGCGAGACCGTATAAGAGAGAGGAAATAAAATGCCGGGTCTTTTTGACACATTCACAATTAAATCTGTGACTCTGCGCAATAGAATTGGTGTTTCACCGATGTGCCAGTATGTTTCCAACGACGGAACAGCTTCCGATTGGCATCTGGTTCATTTAGGAGCCCGAGCGGTCGGTGGCACCGGCTTGGTCATTGCCGAAGCGACGGCTGTTGAGCCTCGAGGCCGCATTTCTCCACAGGACGCGGGTCTATGGTCCGACAAACATATCGAACCCCTTGCACGAATCACCAGATTTGTGAAGGAACAGGGGGCGGTTCCAGGTATTCAATTGGCTCACGCTGGTCGCAAAGCAAGCGCAGCGCGACCCTGGGAGGGCGACAACTCCCTTAAGGAAGAAGAGGGCGGATGGCCCACTATCGCCCCCAGCGCTGTCGCCTTTGGAGACAAGCTCTGGAAAGTTCCCGAGGCCATGACTCATCAGGACATCAAGAATGTTCAGCAATCGTTTGTCGCTGCCACTAAAATGGCCTTAACCATCGGCTATCAATGGCTGGAGCTGCACGCCGCCCACGGTTATCTTTGCCATAGCTTCTACTCGCCCATATCAAACAAACGGACTGATGAATATGGGGGTAGTTTTGAGAATAGGATCCGGTTCACTGTCGAAACACTGGAATGTATGAGAGCGGTTTGGCCTGAAAATCTACCGTTGGCGGTTCGTTTGTCCTGTTCCGACTGGGTCGATGGTGGTTGGACAATAGAAGAAACAATCGAGTTGGCGAAAAAACTCAAGCAGACCGGGGCGGACCTTATTGACTGCAGTTCAGGATTTGGAAGCCCCGATCATAGGAAATATCCATTCGGACCTGGGTGGCAGGTTCCATTCTCAGAGGCGATAAAAAGAGAAGCTCAGATAGCCACCGCTGCTGTTGGTATGATTACGGACCCAATCCAGGCCAATGAAATTATTGAAAGTGGAAAAGCGGACATTGTTTTACTTGCGCGTGAAATGCTGAGGGACCCTTATTGGCCTCAACACGCAGCGAAGGCGCTCGGTCACGATCCAAAGAGTATCGTGCCTTCTCCTTACCTTCGTTGGATATAAGACTCGAGTCATTTCGACAATTCTGCTCAAGACGTTTGGATCCCTGTCACCTGAAACAATTTGACAAGACCCTCTATGCCTTTGAGTTCAGTTTCCCTCACAGTTCCTAAGACCACCTCGGTTGCGACCTGATCATAAACAGGGGTTGTCACGAGAATTTCTCCCCCTGATGTTAGCGTCTGCACACGAAACGCCACATTTATCGGGCTACCGACGGCCCCATACTTTTTTCGCCTTGTCGATCCAATGTTACCCACAACCAGTTCACCGCTATTTATGCCAATTCCCATTTTTAGCTCAGGTAAACCCAGGCTGAGCCCTTCTTTATTGAATTCATCCATAACGCCCTGCATCTCAATTGCGCAAAGGACCGCACGTCTAACATGGTCTTCAAAGCTCCGAGGCGCCCCGAAAAAAACCAAAATCCCGTCTCCTGTGAATTCATCGATTGTTCCGCTGTAGCGGAGGATTATATTGGTCATAACTTCCAGGTATCGATTTAGAATTCGCAGAACCTTTCGGGAATCCATGGATTCCGTCATTCTGGTAAATCCCCGGAGATCCGACACGAGTATACTTATTTGGCGCAGTTCGCCGCCAAGATTGATACCACCTGGAGACTCGAGTATTTCAGTGACAATTTCATCACTGAGGTATGACCCGAATGTTTCGAGGACGAAGGCTCTTCGAGAGCGTTCTTTTTCGAGTCTTTCCTCAGCAAGTTTCCTTTGAGTGATGTCGATCACAATTCCTTCGTAATGCGTTATGAGACCCTTGTCATTTCGGACGATCCACATTCGTTCATCGAGCCAACACGTGGATCCCGAACCGGTAACGATTCGGTATTCCTGACTGAATTCGTCTTCTCCGCCCCTGGTTTTTGCCACATCGCTCAACTTCTCCGCGACAATGTCTCTATCCTCGGGATGAACGACATCAACCAGTGTGATGCGACCCGAGAAGAAATCATTCGGTGAGTAACCGAGTTGATTCACATTTTCAGAAATAAATTCAATCGGCAAACCCGGTTCCGCCCTGAACCTGAAAGCTATGGATGGGCTTCTTCTGACTATTTGCTCAAGCGCCCCTACAGGTTTAGTGATTAGCCTGACGAAGAGCCCAGCGACAATGAAGGCTACAAGAATAGCTCCTACAACTGTGACGCCGACTACAAACATAGTCGTATGGAATGAACTTTGAATCTTTGCGTCTATTGATTCCTGCTGAATCTTGATCGTTTCTCTAGCGCTTTCCACGTTATTCGACACCTTGGTCGTAGCAATCTGAAAGAAGTTCTCAAGAATCTTTCTCTGCTTGTCTATCTCCTGAAGCTTCAGATGGTCGGTTGGTGTTCTTGAAAGAATTTGATCTCTGGTTTCATCAAGTCTTCTCAGCCTGTCGAAGTTCGTGGAGAACCGTGCCAGGGTGTCGTCGACCCTTTCGAGGATAGTCTGTACCTGAGGGACTGAGGTCGAATTATTAACCCGCTGCGCCATACGTCTTGTAAGGGCCAACCGATAATCTATATCCCAAACTGATTGAATGTCACGATTGAGCAGGTAGCTGTCCAGGGCGTCATCGAGAAGAAGCATGTTCGATCCAATTTCATGAGCCAGGGTCGTGTCACGAGCCAGGGCGCTATACCGGGTCGCGTCCTCGACTGCTTCTGCCAGAGCAAAATACCCTGCGCCCGCTGTTATCATGATAAGGGCGACCATCAGCACAAAGCCCAGGATGACTGTTAATTTTATGTTGATCTTCACTGTTGGTTCAAACCGTCCATCCGCCTAGTAACGACCATGCTTCCCCGGCTTCAACTCAATAGGGGTAATTGGCCATATTTTCTTTGGTCACATCTATCCATCCCTTACCGAAAAACAGGTTTGGCTTGGTCATATCCCGCCTTAGATCGTGATATCCTTTCACACCCATATCGTCCCCGGCTTTCACCTTGCCCCCCTGCAATAACTTTAGAGCGATTTTGTTCATTACATAGCCCGCGTCAGCGGGGTCCCAGAAACTTATTTTCTTCAACGAACCGTCAGCGAGATAAGACTTGCATGCGGAAACCAGGGACACACCAACTACACTTACTTTGTTTTTAAGTCCTGCCGTCTCCACTGCTAGAGCAGCGGAAGGGCAGGACGCCATGGTAAGCCCCAGAATTGCACGTAGATCTGTAAATCGGCTGAGCAGCTCTTTTGTTTTAGCGTAAGATCGGGCCGGATTGTCGTGATCTTCGATAGCTTCTGTCACTAGTTTCATGTTGGGATATTTTTCAAGTTGATGAGCTACAGCGGCTCGAGACCACTCCATATGTGACTGGCTGCCGTAACTGCCCAAGATTATAGTGTAAGGCCCCTTCCTTTGCATGCATGATGCCAGTTCATCCATGAGATGATGGCCCCATGCCTTGTTGTCGAATGGTTCGATTATTATGTCGGCGTTCTCTATGTTTGAAGCTTCGTGAGCTATTATCACGATGCCTTTTTCCCTGGCGATTTTCAGAGCGGGCTCCACCGCGGAAACGGAGAAGGGCACTATACAAATCGCGTTCACGCCCTGGTTGACGAGTTCATCGATCATCTGGGCCTGTAAAGCGCCATCAGCCCTTGCGGGCCCAACCATGAAAGCGTCCTGGCCGGTGTTCTCGGCAAATCGTCTCACTCCCACTCTCATTCTGGCGAACCATGGGATGCCGTCCACTTTTACGAGAGTGGCTATCTTGTATTTCTTTTCAGGGATAGGCGGAGCCGGCTGTTTTGAACTCTCCTGTTTCGAATCGCAGGCTGCTAACGCGAATACGATTACCGACAGCAGCAGTATGTGTGAAAAGATTTGTATGGTTTTTCCCATGTTTCTTTTTCTTGACTTTACGTAAGGTCTTGTTACGCTTAGTTGAGTAATCCGGAGTCAGTTCAATTGCAATGTCATAGGGGAGAACATAACATGTCTGAAGCGCCGAAAACAGATCAGAATCAGGGAATGGATATTTCCACCATTTTGAACAATCCGCAGGTTCCAAAACTCTACATCAACCGAACTCTTGTAGGGAACACGGTCAGTGACATGTTTGTTATCGCTCAATCGACAGGGACAGCGCCTACAGTAGTTCAAATGTCATTCATTACAGCCAAGACGCTGGCCGAAGACATTCTTAGAATGGTTTCCGAATTTGAAAGTAAAACGGGGCAAAAAATCCTATCCATGAAAGAGATCCAGGATAAGATGGCGAAACAGTTCAGTGGGACGACTATGTAAAACTTCTTATTGGGGGTGTCATTTCGAAAGCAGTGAGAAATCGATTGCGCCGCCCTACGGGAAAACTTCACATCATGCTACTATGTATGACCACCTGTCTTAATTGACCGCCATGGGAAAACACCATTTCATAATTTTACGTAGTCCACCATCCAGGCGCTACCCAATTCTTGGTCCTCAAAAATTATTCTGAAAAGTTGAGAAAGACATGATTTCGTGCTATCGTTCCTCCTTCCTGCTATCCACATACTCTTACTTATGTGTGGAACTTACGGACTGAGAGAGGTCGGGTGCATGGTAGCGCAGTTAACGGTTTATTTTACTTATATTATTGAGCAATTAGGGTATTGGGGAGCAGCGTTCCTCATGGCTTTGGAAAGCATGATCGCCCCGGTTCCCAGCGAATTGGTGATGCCTTTTGTAGGTTTTTTAGCTGCGGAAGGAAAGTTTTCCATACCAACAGCGATCATATTTACTTCTCTCGGTTCACTGATCGGTTCGTTGTTTTCTTATTATATGGGGCTCTGGGGAGGACGACCTCTAGTTCTGAGAGCTGGGCGATACCTTTTTCTTAACCATGAGCATCTGGAATGGACGGAACGTTGGTTTGAGAAGAACGGTTCATGGACCATCTTTATCAGCCGCTTCATACCTGTTATTCGACACCTTATTTCCATTCCTGCCGGCCTGGGATGCATGAAGGTGAGCCATTTCTGCTTTTTTACCCTTGCCGGCGCGACCCTCTGGAACTCATTTCTGTTATTCTGCGGGTTCAAACTGCGTCAGAATTGGACGCTAGTTCAGCAATACTCTCATGAACTGGATATGGTAGTTGGAGCTTTAGGTCTCATAGCTTTAGGAATCTGGGCAGTGGCCACACACTTGCGACGAAAGAAGACAGCGGCTCTCAGAAAAATTAACGGCGTTTAGCTACAATTTCCAGGTTACAGTCGAGCCTAACTGGGAAATGATCTTGCTGGGTAATGTCAACCTGACGATACTGTAAGCAAGTCCAGATATGGAAAGAATAGGTAAAAGGATCCGGGGCGACTCAAATTTCTCCGGCTTGTTGTCCTCAACCAGGGCTAACTCTTTTTTCTCACTCTTCATTTGGAGCCATAATCTATTTCAAAAAAGGAGGTCCTATGAAAAAGATCGGAGTTCTTGTCGGGATATGTATGTGTATCCTTTTCCTTGGGAATGTGAACGCCGCGGATCCCATCAAGATAGGAGCCGTGTACTCATTGTCCGGTCCAGCCGCTGCTATCGGAACGCCAACCAAACTTGTCACCCAGATGGTGGTCGAGAATATTAACAAACAGGGCGGGATAAACGGTCGTCCGATAGAACTGGTAGTGGGTGACACCGAATCTGAACCCACCAAGGCAATCATGGTTGTCAAAAAATTCATCAACGTAGACAAGGTTGCGGCGATAATAGGACCAGACAGGACCGACTTGGGGATGGCTGTTAAGAAACTGGTCGAAGACGCAGGGATTCCCACTTTCATGACGGTTGGAGGAGATCCGGTAATCATGGGCGGCGGTCCGCTCGGAACCTACAAATGGGTTTTCAAATCTCCCCAGAGAAGTTCCACCGCCGTCGAGAAACTTTACGATTATTTAAAAACGGCGAATCTGAAAAAGGTCGCATTGATTACAGCGTCTGATGGTTTCGGCAAAGATGGAAAGGGCTGGTTGGAAAAATTGGCTCCGAAGTATGGATTGACCATAGTGGCTGATGAGTCCTTTAATCCTAAAGATACGGATGTGACCGCCCAGTTGACAAAGCTGTCTTCAGCGAAGCCCGACGCGATCGTTTGCTGGACAATAGGCCCCGCTGCAGCTATCGTAGCCAAGAATGTCAAACAACTGAATCTCAAGGAGCCGTTGTTCCAGTGCCACGGAATCCCTGATCCCAAATATGTTGAGCTGGCGGGAGCGGCTGCGGACGGCAGCATGATGCCATCAACAAAGTTGATGGCCTGGGAGGCGCTACCTGATACTGACCCACAAAAGAAAGTGATTAAGGATTTTGTGCATCTATATAATGATGTGTACAAAATTAATAAAGAATTTCCGATCAATACCCACTCCGGTTATGCATGGGACGCTATTTACATAGTGGCCGACGCCATGAAAAAGGCCGGCGTCGAACCGGCGAAACTTCGTGACGCCATTGAACAAACCAAAAACCATGTTGGCATAAGCGGAACCTACAACTTGACACCAGAAGATCATAACGGTCTTGGACCTGATTCGATGATAATGGTTAAAGTGGAAAATGGAAAGTGGAAGCTGGTCAAATAACTCAGACCG
This sequence comes from Desulfomonilaceae bacterium, assembly GCA_041662605.1. Lineage (NCBI taxonomy): Bacteria > Pseudomonadati > Thermodesulfobacteriota > Desulfomonilia > Desulfomonilales > Desulfomonilaceae > Desulfomonilaceae bacterium. Next base: position 210,130 of record JBAZSD010000004.1, on the reverse strand, counting down.
ATTCCCTTTCAGTAAGTAGTTCGCATAGTGTTCCAGCTTAATAAATCGCTTGCGCTCCCACTTCAGGCAGAACTTTTTACGAGGCCTGGGTGGGAGTGACCATGTCAGGTTTGTACGATCTCAGGTTCGTCTCCTTCGCCATTGGTTTTGCTCTGGGAAGTCACATAGAGAACCAGGAAACCCACAATAAACGATATCAGAGATGCGAGCAGTATGCTGATTTTGGAGGCATCCAGTTCGGGCGACTCTCCAAAAGCCAGATCAGCGATAAAAATTGACATAGTAAAGCCTACACCGCCAAGAATAGCCGAGCCATAGATTTGCCCGAAGCTCACTCCGGCAGGCATTACTGCGAAACCTGCCCTCACGGCAATCCAGGTCGCTATAAATATTCCTAACTGCTTTCCCACGAACAACCCAATTGTAATACCGAGCGACAGCGTAGTAGTCAGGGTCTCTGACATTTGAACCCATTCCAAGATTACTCCGGCATTGGCCAGAGCAAACAGAGGCACTATGAGAAAAACGACCCAGGGATGTAGTGAATATTCGATTCTTTGAAGAGGAGTCTGCACATCTCTACAAAGATTCTCCAATTTTCGAACCATGTTTTGTTGATCGTCGTTTGGGCAATTGTTGTGACAAGACACTTGTGCGCATTTTAGGCCATCAGCGATCTTTGCCAGACGATTTGAGAATGTCATCATATCGTGGCGACAACGCGCGGGTATGGTAAAGGCGACCAGAATTCCTGCCACGGTCGAATGTACTCCCGACATGTAAAGAGACCACCACACCATAAGTCCGACAAGTAAGTATGACAAGGGCCTACGATAACCCAGTATGTTGAAAGACACGAGGACGATCAACCAAATGCCGGCGAGAAAGAGGTAACCAACAGCTAACTGGGAGGTGTAGAAAATGGCGATTACCGCAACTGCCCCGAGGTCGTCAACAATTGCGAGCGATACGAAAAAAACCTTGAGGGTATGGGGTACCCTTGACCCTAGGAGCGTGAAGGCCGCCATGGTAAACGCAATGTCCGTTGCCATGGGCACGCCCCAGCCTTTTACCCAAGGAGTTTGAGCGTTAAGCAGGTAGTATATGGCCGCAGGGGCAATCATACCGCCCAGCGCCGCCGTAAAAGGTAACGCCGCCTGTTTAAAGGATGCCAATTCGCCTACAAGCATCTCGCGTTTGATTTCCAGACCCACAACAAAGAAAAAAATCGTCATCAGGCCTTCATTGATCCAGAAATGGACAGACTTATCCAGCGAGTAATCGCTTATCCTAATCTCGAGATGCGAGTGCTTAAGCCATTCATAAGATTCCGCTAAATTAGAGTTGGCCCAGACCAGAGCGACCACCGTAACAGCAAGCAGGAGTATTCCACTCGCAGCCTGCATGGACGCAAATCTGTTGAACGGTTCCAGGAGTAATTCTCCCAGGGCTTCCCCTGCCTGAAACAATGTATTCTGTGAAGAGTTCTTCTTCATTTTTTTTGATTCCATGATGTAGGATCACTTAACGCTTACGGATTTTTCACGAAAACACTTGCTCAGTCAACCCCCTGGGTTCCCCTTGATTGTTTAGTGGAAAAGCTCAACCTGTTCTACTATACTCATCCTCGGGGGATCATGGAATTTGACCACCCGCAGTTTTTGCCGGGAACTTGAAAAACAGGGAGGTTTGTTATGAGAAGTATTGTTTCAGTATTCACTTTAATGTGCGTAATTGTGGGCTTGCTTGCCTTCGGCAGTTTAAGTCCAGCCGCGGATGACATCAAGATCGGGATTATCGACACCTATAGTGGGCCTCCGAGTTCATACGCATTGGACGTTCTGGATGGATTCAAACTTGCGTTAAACAAAATAAACGCTAGTGGCGGTGTCCTCGGCAAAAAAATTAGCTTTGTCACCAGGGATGACAAATTCAAGGTTGATCTGGGGCTGACACAGGCTAAGGAACTGATAATGCGTGAAAATGTCAATCTGCTGATGGGAACAATTAATAGCGCAGTTTCTCTGGCGGTTTCAGATCTTGCCAAGAAAGAAAAGATACCCTTTTTGGTGACTTACGGAAAAAGCTCTAATATTACAGGGGCCAAAGGCCACAAGTATGTTTTTTCAATGAATGAAAACACTGAAATGATCGGAAAGGCAGCCGCCATCGGTTTATCAAAGCGTCCGTTTGTAAAATACTGGATTGCTGGTGACGATTACGAATATGGGCACGCCATAGCTGATGGAGTCTGGAACCACCTAAAAAAAATGAAGCCGGATGTCCAGTTGATGGGCCAGTCTTGGTGGAAGGTAGGTGAGCCGGATTTCACGCCCTATATAACTTCTATCCTTTCAGCTAAACCGGATGCGGTCATCGTGGCTACCGGAGGGGCGGGTTGCATACCATTTCTGAAGGCTGCAAAGAACACGGGTTTCAATGAGAAAGTGCCTATTTATATGCATACGGCCACCGAATTGTCCACTTTGAGACCATTGGGACTTGACGCTCCTGAAGGTGTTATCGGAACAGCCAATTATTATTTTTACTACCCTGAAACGCCTGAAAATAAGGTTTTCGTCGACGAGTTCAGGGGTGCTTATAATCGTTATCCTTCATTCGGGAGCTTGATCGGATGGTACACCGCCAATTTCATCGCCAAGGCGTATGAGAAGGCGGGAAAAGTTGACCCGGAGAAATTCGCTGAAGCCCTCTCAGGACTGACCATTGATAGTCCAGTTGGAAAGCTTACCGTAAGGCAATTTGACAATCAGTTGATGCTGCCAATGTTTATGGGGGTCACCAAGAAGGGCCCCGGTTATGACTTCCTGATCGCCACGGATATAATGACTATCCCGGCGGCGGAACTCATGCCTTCAATTGAAGACATAAAAAAGGCTAGAGAACACAAATAGTGATCTGAAACAACGAGCATGGATTTATCAACAATCACGCTGAATGGCTTGGTTCAACAATTTATTGTGGGATTGAGCCGTTCAACCATTCTTTTCATCGTGTCCTCGGGGCTGAGCCTGGTTCTTGGTGTGCTTAGGATCCCGAATGTGGCGCACGGCTCTCTGTACATGATTGGGGCTTTTCTGTGTTACTCGATCGCTTATGTCCTCGGCCCCGGCGCCACTGGGTTCTGGCTGGCGCTAATTCTTGCCCCGATAGGTGTGGCCCTGATTAGCCTTGTTGCGGAACGGGGCCTTTTCTGTCATCTTTATGACAGAGAGCATCTCATGTTGCTCCTTTTTACCTTTGCCTTAATGCTCCTGTTCCGTGACCTTGTAAAATTAGTGTGGGGGTCGGAATATAGATCCATGAGCCCTCCGGAGATTTTGCAGGGCTCATTACCCATCCTCGGTATGCCGTTCCCGAAATACAATCTGTTTATGCTCAGTTTAGGCCCTTTGGTCGCTTTTGGGCTCTGGTACCTGACTCAGCGAACCAAGATAGGAAAAATTGCAAGAGCGGCGGCGGTTGACCGAGATATGGTGAGCGCTGTAGGGATAAACGTTAGTTGGGTTTTTGCTTCCGTATTTGTAATAGGTTGTTGTCTGGCAGGCTTGGGTGGAGCTCTAGTGGCTCCGACCCAGAATATCAACCAGGGTATGGACCATACAATAATCATGGAAGCGTTTCTTATCGTGATTATCGGGGGCTTGGGCAACGTCTGGGGGGCGCTGCTCGGAGCATTGATCTTTGGGTTGACGGATTCTATGGGAATACTTGTTTGGCCTCAATTCTCAATCGTTTTCCCTTACGCCGTGGTCGTGATTGTTCTAATCTTTCGTCCTAAAGGACTGCTGAGAGCAACGTGGTAGGGAGGTTGCAAGAGCGTGTCGGGCGGATTTAGCAGAATAAAATTGGCGGTCTTGGCTTTATCCCTGATAGTAGCGCTCTCAGTAGCTCCTCTTGTGTTGCCTCGTTTTTTCAACTATTTGCTCGCCCTAATGCTTCTAACCGGCTTGTTGGCCACCAGTCTAAACATGGCTCTTGGTTTCGGAGGCATGTATCAATTCCATCACGCCGTGTTTTATGGCGTGGGGGCCTATACGGTATCACTTTTCCTGATGAAGACGTCTTTGCCGCCATTAGTGGGTTTTATTGCAGGACCATTAGTTTCGTCGTTTCTTGCGTTGATCATGGGGGTTATCTGCGTCCGACTTTCCAAACTGTATTTTGGAATGCTTCAACTATCACTCGGATCATTGGTCTGGATAGTCATCTTTAGATGGTACTCCTTCACAGGAGGGGACGATGGACTTCACGGGGTTCCTGTTCCTGAGTTGATAAGCTCTGTAACCGGATCCTACTACTTGACTCTTATTGTTTCAGTTCTGTGCATGGCCGTGATGTACATGATTCTGAATTCTCCCTTTGGAATGATTCTCCAGGCCATTCGAGACAACCCGGAGCGAAGTGAAGGCATAGGCGTTCAGGTCCACTATCATCAACTCGTGACACAGATGATAGCGGGTTTTTTCGCCGGAGTGGCTGGAGCGCTCTTTGTAGCGGTTGAAGGATCAGCCTTTCCAGATCTCCTTTCTTGGACCTTGTCCCTCGAACTCATAATCATGTGTCTTCTCGGCGGGTGGTTCAGTTTTTTTGGGCCAATGCTGGGAGCCTCTATAATTGTATGCTTGAGGACCATCGTAGGCATCTATACTCAGTACTGGACCATGGTTCTCGCTATAATTCTTATGCTTCTGATTTTTTTTCTTCCAGAAGGAGCGCTTGGTTACCTTCAACGTTTTTTCAAGAGTCACGTTAGCTCAACTGGAGAGGGTAGATGAATGTTGAGCGTTAGAGACGTTCAGAAATCTTTTGGTCCTTTTCAGGCCGTTAAGAAAGCCGAACTGGAAGTTAAAAAAGGTGAAATAGTCGCTGTTATTGGGCCGAATGGAGCCGGCAAGAGCACTTTGTTCAAACTTATTTCCGGCTATCTTAAACCCGACAAAGGTCGTATCGTTTTCAATGGACAAGATATCGGGGGATTGTCTCCTTATCGGGTTTGCAGGCGCGGCTTGAGTATGTCTTTTCAGATTGTCAACATCTTCAGCCGGTTGACGGTTTTTGAAAATGTTCAGGTTTCCGTGCTCTCACGCTTGAAACGGGGATTTGATTTAGTCACTCCGGCTGGAAGAGTCGCTATATCAGAAACTGAAAAGATATTAAGTAGTGTCGGTTTGAACGGAATCGGCTCAAGGGTAAGTGGTACATTGTCCCATGGCGAGCAGAAGGTTCTTGAAATAGCGATCGCATTGGGGGCCAATCCTGATCTGCTAATTCTGGATGAGCCTACGGCCGGAATGTCTCCGGAAGAGACGGCAGGCACGATAAAGTTGCTGGAACATCTGAATTCAGATTTAGGATTAACAATTCTTTTCTGCGAGCACGATATTGAACTCGTTTTTTCCTTCGCAAACCGTATTATGGTAATGCAACAAGGCATATCACTTGTCCAGGACGTTCCATCTCTGGTCAGGGAGAACGAGCGGGTGAAAGAAGCTTATCTCGGGGGGGCCCGTTGATGCTCGATGTAAGAGAGATTCATACTTTCTATGGGTTGAGTCACATACTGTTTGGGGTTTCCCTAACTGTTTCCCAGGGAGAAATAGTCTGCCTGCTCGGGCGCAATGGGGCGGGTAAGAGCACAACCATGAAGAGTGTCATGGGCATAAATCCCCCGCAACAAGGCGCAATCCAATTCAAAGGCAAAGACATAACCGGGAAAAAGCCATATCAGATCGCAAGGATGGGAATGGGCTTTGTTCCAGACGACAGGCGGGTTTTTTTCGATCTCACTGTTGAGGAAAACCTTGAGATATCGGAAAGGCCGGTCGATAAAGCGGATTCATGGGATCGACACAGAGTGTATGACTTTTTCCCGGCTCTTAAACACATCAGATCCAGAAAAGCCGGCTTTTTAAGCGGTGGAGAGCAGCAAATGCTGACCATCGGTAGAGCCCTGGTTACCAACCCGGAATTGTTGCTGTTGGATGAACCCACTGAGGGTTTGGCTCCGATACTTGTAGGAATGCTGGAACAGCACATAATGGCCTTGAAGAAGGCCGGTCTCACCATCTTATTAGCCGAACAGAACCAAAAGACCGCCCTGAGTCTGAGTGATCGAGGCTATATCCTGGACAATGGCGTCATCCGGTACCAGGGGACGATTCAGGAATTACGTGAGAACGAAGAGGTGATGAGAAAGTATCTGCTTGTTTAGTTGTTAGATGCGCTATTTCATCAACGAGCGGATGAAGAAACTGTCCCTGATTTTCTTGACCAATTCTTTCTCCGTTTACAATATCAGGAATGATTGTCAACTCGTGACAACGTGAATATCTCGTTGAGGGAAGGGCATGGTGATTCCTCTCCTCTGGAATTCCTCACAGATGCCCCAATTTAACTGAGACAGAGCGCGTCCCCTGAACTCCGGTAGTTCTATCCAGCAGAGTAAAGAAAAGTTCAGCGATGAATCTCCGAATCCCAAGAACCTTATTGATGGCGGAGGAAAGGATGTAACATGTTCACTTTTGGAAGCGACAGCCAGTAAAGCTTCTTCCACTTCTTTTGGATCTGAACCGTAGGCTACGCCAACAGGGACATGAACTCTGGACACAGTGACCGGAGCGCTCCAGTTCACTATCTTCATATTAGCGACAATCGAATTCGGAATTGATATGAGAATCCCATCTCTTGTGCGGATGCGTGTGCTCCTGAAGCCGACCTCGGAAACAGTGCCATGTTCACCGTCACCGACTACAATGTAATCACCTGGCTTAAATGGCCGATCCAGAATTATCATGATAGTTCCGATGAGATTGGACAACGCTTCCCGTCCGGCCAGAGCGACAGCAAGGCCGCCGATTCCAAGGCCGGTGACCATGGAATACGTGGGAAGGCCTAACCTGGCCCCGAAATCTATAGCCAAAATGGCTATAATGATTGACGCCAGGATTTGAAATCCTAGCCGTATGAGCTGAGTGTCCATGCCCTCTTTGGCGAAACCGCCCAAGAAAATTACCACTGATGCAATTCTGTGGAGCACGGCGCCTACAAACCAGATTCCACCGAGATAAAGAAAAAGCAAAAGAGCCAACGCTATCGGCAAATAGATCTCGGCATTGAAAATATGCAGTTCGTAGACAATAAACCATAGACCAATCTTGGAGAAAGATATCAGACCTAGAGGTAAAATTAATCCTCCCACACTATGTTTTAGACTCGACCCCATTCGCCTGTCTAATGCCTCAAGTGCCTTTCTTCCATATATGTAGGCTAGTAGGGTCGACAGAGCGCTGCCCAGAATGAATAGCGCCAAACCCGCCCACTGCCAAAAACGCAGCCCGAAAAAATGGGTCATGGCCCAACCGGGAAGGTAATTAATAAATTTCCTAGTTATGAAAAGCCCCCCGTGGGAAGTAAGTTCTTTGTACGCCCCCATACCTTCGGTTCCCCACAAATATGGAAGCCCCTCAACTTTGCGGTAAAGCTCTGGCGCTGTTTTCAAAGTATCAGGAGTGAAACGGAACCTTTTCACGGGGGACTGATCTTTGACAAGGCCAATGGTGATAGGGGTATAAGGTATGGTCCAACTGGTTATTTTTTGGTCCTGGACAGCTTTTTGGTCTGGAATGTCATCGTAAGGAGGTATTTCGATACGATGGAGGATTTCCGCTAAATACAGCATGCTCTCAAATCCAATCGCCTCCCTGAGATCAGGTAATTCTTCGTCAAGATTGAGGCATTGTAAAAGCCGTTTTACGTAAACCTTGGTTTCCTGAAAATCCCCTGCCATATAGGCGGATGCGGCTTTATGGGAGTTTTGTATAAAAGATTCCAGCGTGGCCCTTGGGCTTGAGATGTCTACGGGATCAAGAGGATGAATTGCGGAATCAGCGAGAGCTGTACCACCTAGTAACAGGGAAATTAGCGCCCACAGCGCCAGCGCAATTAAGGGTTTTCTCATAATATGGTCCTCAGCTTTACTGACGAAGTTTGTCCTCATTGAGGTTTGTCAGGCAATTGGGCGATTACCAGAGCCTCTGGTAATTAATCAAGAGTCGGCGGAAAGTCGTCAATCAGCGACGTATGGATGGACCATCTTTTTAGGATCAACTATTCGATCGTAATCCTCCGCGCTTATATAGCCAAGCTCCAATCCCGCCTCCTTCAGTGTCAAGTCGTGGTCATCGGCGTAGCGAGCGATCTCTGACGCTTTGTCGTACCCTATCTCCGGAGAAAGAGCTGTGACAAGCATCAATGAAGCTTCCAGAAAGCGGCTTATTTGTTTGAGATTCGGCTCTGTGCCTTGAATGAGAAAAATATTAAAGTTGTTGCACCCGTCGGTAAGGATACGAATCGACTTCATTATGTTGGAGATAATCAACGGTTTGTAGACGTTCATTTCCAGATATCCAGAAGCCCCTCCGAAACCTACCGCCACATCGTTAGCCATGACTTGAACGGCTATCATCGAGAGCGCTTCACACTGTGTGGGATTAACTTTACCCGGCATGATCGAGGATCCGGGTTCATTCTCAGGTATCTTTAATTCATGAAAACCACAGCGAGGCCCGCAACTTAAAAGCCTGATGTCGTTGGCTATCTTGTAAAGTGAAACGGCCAGGGATCGTAGGGCCCCGGAAAGCATCACCAGTGAGTCATGAGCGCCCTGAACGGCAAATTTGTTAGGCGCGTTGACAAAGGGCAAATCGGTTAAGCGGGCGATCTCAGCGCAGGCGTCCTTTGCAAATCCAGGGGCTGCGTTGAGTCCAGTTCCCACTGCGGTGCCACCAAGGGCCAATAGGTACACGCCTTTCAGGCTATCCTTGATGTGGCGTAGGGCCTCATCCAGCATCCCTACATACCCATGCCACTCCTGGCCGAGAGTCAGAGGTGTAGCGTCCTGCATGTGCGTGCGGCCTATTTTGACTATGTCCTTCCATTGTTCGGCTTTGGCGGCAATCGCATCACGGAGCGCCATAACAGTCGGAATCAGGTTGCGCTGAACACCGACAGCGGCTGAAATGGACATTGAAGACGGGAAAGTGTCATTTGTGGATTGGGACATGTTAACATGATCGTTGGGATGCAACGGTTTCTTGCTGCCTAAAGGGGTCCCTGCAATTTGACAGCACCTGTTAGCAATAACCTCGTTAACGTTCATGTTGAAATCGGTTCCGCTGCCGCTCATCCACACATGAAGAGGAAATTGATCATTATGTTGTCCAACCAGAATTTCATCGCAGGTCTGGGCAATGAGATCCATTTGCGCCGTGGTCAGTCTGGCGCCTCTGTGATTGGCCAATGCAGCGGCTTTTTTAAGGACAGCGTAAGCGCCCACCATTTCACGTGGCATCAGGTCATCGCCGATGCTGAAGTGTTCGAGGGAACGCTGGGTCTGAGCCCCCCAAAGTTTGTCGGCTGGGACTTTCACCTGCCCAAGGCTATCTGTCTCAATACGGAATTCCTGCATGATTGTCTCCTGGTATTATGGGCTAGTCGCTGAATGACACTGGTTGGAGGACTGTGCGTTGTGGCCCGTCCGGCCATGCGCCTTAAATGCGTCATCTTCCGGATAAATGTCAATATTGATCGCTCTCCTGTAACTGCAGGTTACAAAATCTGTTTCACCAGTCACGTCTTCAACATGTAAACCCTTATTGAGTCTTGTTTGACAGTGGAAATCAAGCCCCTTTTTTCCAGAACCTGCATGTGCCCGTAGACTTCAGAGAGTCCAAGAAACAGCTCTATTCCTTCCAGCGAATGGAACACCTTTATTGTCATTTCGTAAGGTGTCATCCGAATCAACGGCTTGGAGTACGGTTCATTTACTCCTAGAATGTCCAGGATCTTGTCCATACGTTCTGAATGATGGGCGTACAGTTCTTTGACCCTTTTGCGATGGTTCAGAAACGGTTTACCGTGTCCCGGGAACACCTTCGTGATAGGCAACGCCTCAATGGCGCCCAGGGATTCTATGTATCTCTCCAGGCTCCTATAGCTGTCGTTTTCTCCCTGTGAGTCTAATTCTACAACGGGGTTGGAAGTTATCTTCTCCAGAAGGCTATCCCCTGAAAAGAAAGCGCCATATTCTCTGTCAAGGAGACAAATGGAACCAGGGGTGTGCCCGGGCGTATGGATAACCTCAAGGCGACAATCATCAAAAGAGAAGATTTTCCCACCATCGAGCGGCTTGACTCCTGAAAAACCCAGATAAAATCTCTTAAACCGCTCAGATATGAACTTCAGAGTCTCTTCCAATATAATTCGAGGCACACCAGCTTCGATAAAAAATTCCCCAAACTTTTCGCTCCGTTTCAAAAAGCCATCCTCGCCCCGATGGTTCATTTTTTCCGCGTCCCACGAGTGTATGTACACCTCGGCGCCGCTGAGACTGACGATTCTTGGAACCAGACCGATATGGTCTGAATGGGCGTGAGTCAAGATTATCCTCTTTAGTCCTTCAACTGTGCCGCCCGCCTTTTTGATTCCTGACTCAACGGCTTCGAATGATTCATCCGTGTTGACTCCTGCGTCGATGAGGGTAGGAGTTGAGTCGTGGATATAGTAGCAGTTGACCCTATCGAGAGCGAATGGAGTTCTTATTTCTATTCTATGAGCTTTGGTCATCAGTCCCTAAACTTTCTTTGAGCCCGGACACACAAAAACAGATATACATTTCCGTCGGGTCATTAAATGATTTTTATCCCCCCTTTAGCCTATCCTACAATCACTTTTTTATAGTTGCCATAACCAATTGGCTCTGCTAACTCAATTCCTAATAATTTTTTCTGATTTCATGTTCTACTTTTAGGATTCTGTTTGATGGTTTCAAGTGTTCAAGGCCAGATAGAGCGAATCACCTTCCACAATGAGGACAATGGATTCACCATACTTCGGCTCAAGGTCCCGGGATATCGGGAGCTTGTCACGTTGGTGGGAAATCTTATGGCTCCATTGCCCGGCCAAGTTATAAATGCGACCGGAGAGTGGACCAATCATCCTCAATTTGGTGAACAGTTCAAGGTCATTCAGTATAAGACGCTGGTTCCAGCTACCGTCACTGGAATAGAAAAATATCTTGGTTCCGGGTTAGTCAAGGGAATCGGGCCAATCATGGCCAAAAGGATAGTCAAGCTTTTCGGTGAAGATACACTGGTAATTATTGACGAGTCGACAGGCCGTCTCTCTGAGGTCGAAGGCATCGGGGAGAAACGTCTAAGCATGATTCGCAGGGCGTGGGAAGATCAAAAGCACGTACGTGAAGTCATGGTATTTTTGCAGGGCCATGGTGTAAGCGCTGGATATGCGGCAAAGATATACAAACAATACGGAAACAAGTCCATCGGGGTAGTCGAGGAAAACCCTTATCGCCTGGCAATGGACATCTTTGGAATAGGGTTTGTTACTGCTGACAGGATAGCCCAGAATCTCGGATTTCAGAAAGATTCCGCGGTGCGTGTGCAAGCGGGGGCCATTTACGTCCTGAGTCAAGTTGCTGAGGAGGGACATGTGTATTATCCCCTTGTGCCTCTTCTGGAAAAGTGCGTGGAAATTCTGGAAGTTGATCAGAATGCTATTACAAAGGCGCTGGAGAGTCTATCCTCGGATAAGAGGATAGTGATCGAGAGCCTGTCGGGCCAAGATACTTTGGCTGTATATCTTTCGACATTTTACATGTGTGAAACCGGTGTGGCGTCAAGGGTGAAAACTCTTACCAGAGCGCCATATTCCAGAAGGAAGGTAGACACCGAAAAAGCTGTTGAATGGGTGGAAAGGGAGATTTCCATGTCCCTTGCCATGAATCAGATTGAAGCGGTCAAGTCAGCTCTTGACAGCAAGATCATGGTAATTACTGGTGGACCGGGGACAGGGAAGACCACTATAATCAAAGCCATATTGGCTATTTTTGAACGACTTTCGGTTGAGATCCTCCTGGCGGCTCCCACAGGCAGGGCGGCGAAAAGGATGAGTGAGGCTACCGGCCGTGAGGCAAAGACCATTCATAGAATGCTTGAGTTTAGCCCAAACAAAGGGGGCTTTCAAAGAGATGACAAGCATCCGTTGGTGTGCGATTTACTAATAATCGACGAAGCCTCCATGATTGACACCGTGCTCATGTACAACCTTTTAAAGGCCGTGCCGTTGCATTCAACACTGATCTTGATAGGGGACGTAAATCAACTTCCATCGGTAGGTCCCGGGAATGTGCTGCAAGATATAATAGAATCCGGAGCTGTCCCCGTGGTTAGACTTGTTGAAATTTTCCGTCAGGCTCAAGACAGTTCTATCATCGTCAATGCCCACCTGATAAACAGCGGTGTCATTCCCCGGCTCGAGGCCTCAACTGAGGGTTGGAGTGATTTTTATTTCATAGAGAAGAACGAACCTGAAGAAGCGTTGGCTACCATTCTCAAACTTGTTTGCGAGAGGATTCAAAAGGCGTTTGGATTTGACCCAATAGACGATGTTCAAATTCTTACACCGATGAATAGAGGGACCGTCGGAGCTTCTAACCTCAATCTGGAACTTCAAAAGGCCCTCAATCCCGGTGAAGAGGGTGTAATGAGGGGGGGGCGGAGTTTCCGAATCAATGACAAGGTGATGCAGATCAGGAACAACTACGACAAGGACGTATACAACGGGGACATTGGCCGAATTTCCAGGATTGACAGGGAAAATCAGGAAGTCACTATTCTCTTCGACGGACGGGCAGTATCTTACGATTACCCTGACCTGGACGAAATAGTGTTGGCGTACGCCGTATCCGTCCACAAATCTCAAGGCTCGGAATATCCTTGTGTTGTGATACCTCTGTTGACCCAGCACTATGTTCTGTTGCAAAGGAACCTTTTGTATACGGCAATCACAAGAGGCAGGAAGCTGGTCATCGTGGTGGGATCCAAAAAAGCGATGGCAATAGCCGTGAAAAACGACAAGCCCCAAAATCGCTACACTTTCCTGAAAGAAAGACTTAGTAATTTGTTACCATACAGAGGGGAAGGATAATCTGGAGAGATCGGTTCCATTATCGCAATACGCCGGAATCCTGAAATCCGTATATTATAATCACCCCAAGCAGCATTATAGCTACGCCCGCCAATCGATTAACGACATTCTCCTCGTCAAAGAACCCCCACCCGAAAATTACGCCAATTATCATGCTTAGCCGCTTTACAGATATCATGTAAGCGACAGGGGCCATGCTTATAGAAACGAAGTGGGTTACCTCCTGAAGAGCCATGAAGACTGCCCCTATGAAGAAGAAAAAGGTGAGTCGATACAAGAGACGTGAAAAATGCGCAACCCAGAGCTATAAAAAACCACAACGGCAAGAAAGTTGTCTCCTGTAATTGTTTGTGATTGAGATGTTTTACTTAATAGTAGACCCCTTCAGAATGAAAAGGAACCTGCTTCAATCGCAAAGCGCTTGTTGGATTGCCAGGGAGTACGCTAGACATATTGTGTTATCGTAAAGAAGCAATATCGTCGAGCAGGAGGGGTTAAATGGCGCCTGTCAAAATGGTGGCAGTGATAGGGGCGGGAGTTATGGGTAGAGGCATCGCTCAGGTCTGCGCTCAGGCTGGGCGACAAGTTATCTTGAATGACGTTCACGCGCCGGCGTTAAGGAAGGCCATCAACGCCATAAAATGGTCGGTGGGCAAGTTCGTGGAAAAGGGCAGGTTGACTGAAGACACGGACACGATAATGTGTCGCATTCGGACCGACACCGAACTCTCCGGCGTGTCGGAGGCTGATCTGATAATTGAAGCTGTGTTTGAGGATCTTCGCGTCAAACAGGGTGTAATTGAGGAACTCGATTCATTGGCAAAACCGGGAGCGCTATTGGCAAGTAACACGTCGGCAATCCCGGTGACGGACCTTGCCGCTGTTACTCAGGCTCCTCAACGAGTGGTTGGACTCCATTTTTTCAACCCTGTTCCTATGATGAAGGCAGTAGAAGTGGTCAGGGGAATGCAGACTTCTCCAGGGAGCGTTGACAGGGCGACGGCATTTGTCAGGCAATTGGGCATGGAACCCATTACGGTTGAACGTGACGTCCCAGGTTTTCTCCTCAACCGCATCAACCTTGTAGGATACGTTGAGGCGATTCGGCTTGTGGAGTCCGGCGTTGGGAATGTGGAGGATATTGATAAAGGTGTGCGGCTGGCTTTTGGAAGAAAAATGGGTCCATTTGAAACAGGCGACATAGTTGGTCTCGATGTTTCCTGCGGGGCGCTGACCGCCATTTACGAGGATTCGCGAGATGACAGATTTTTTCCTCCACAATTGCTTCGGCGTAAAGTGAAGGCCGGTGATCTTGGACGTAAAACCGGAAAGGGATGGTATTCTTGGGGAGAAGACGGAACTCGGGGAGACCCTTGCAGGCGTCCGTGATGGATAAAATTGATTGGGGTAAACAATGAGAGATGCAGTGATAGTTACTGGGGTTCGAACACCCGTTGGACGATACCTGGGATCACTCAGGGAGATCCCAGCACATGACCTGGGCGCCATAGTCCTCAAAGAGGTAGTCAAACGAGCGGCGCTGGATCCGACACGAATTGATGAAGTAATCATGGGACAATCTTACCAAAGTGGGGAGTCTGTGAATGTGGCCCGAATGGCGTTACTCAAGGCCGGGTTTCCGGATTCGATCCCCGGAATTACTGTGGATCGGCGTTGCTGTACGGGTCTTGATGTCGTATGTCTAGCCGCCATGAAGATTCAGGCTGGATATGCGGATATCGTAGTAGCGGGAGGGGTGGAGAGCATGAGTAACGCGGAGTTCTATCTCCCTGGATCAATTAAGTGGGGCGTTGGCGGGGTCCATGGTATGCCTCGAGGCCACGGAGACCTGTCAACCTGGGGCCTTCCTCTCTACGATCGCATCCAACGGGCCAGGGTTATGTCGCAGCCTCAGGAGCGTTATGGAATTTTACCTTCGATGATGTCATGGGCCGAAACCGCAGCGCAAGAAGAGGCCATTTCGCGGGAGGACTGTGATCGGTGGGCAGTTGGCAGCCATCAAAAAGCATGCAGCGCACGTAAGGTTGGGAAGTTTGACGAAGAGATAGTCACTGTGCCAATTCCGGGCCACAAGGGCAATCCAACTGTCTTTTCTGAAGACGAGGGCCCGAGGGAAGACACGAGCATGGAAAAATTGGCGAAACTCAAACCTATCCTTGGAGGAGTATGCACGGCAGGAAACTCTTCCTCCGAAAACGATGGGGCTGCCGCCGTATTGGTGACCTCGCTGGAATGCGCCCAGCAAATGGGGATGGAGCCGCTCGGAAGATTGAGATCCTTCGCTGTGGCGGGAGATGATCCGCGCCATACGTACAGGACGATTCCTGCGGCCGTGGGAAAAGTTCTTTCCCAGACCGGCATATCACTTGATCGGATAGATCTGATGGAAATACAGGAGGCCTTCGCTTCCCAGGTTCTCGCCGATTTGCAGGAGCTTGGAATTGGACCGGAAGATTATGCCCGAGTCAATGTCAATGGTTCAGGGATCTCGCTGGGGCATCCCATAGCCTGCACGGGAACACGAGTTCTTGTGACCTTGCTCCACGAAATGCGTCGCCGAAAGGCTCGCTATGGCCTGGAATGCATATGTGGCGGCGGGGGGCTAGGGATTGCCGCAATTTTTGAAAGGATTTGAGCGCTTAGGTACGGGACCGACAGTCCTTGAAATGAATGACTCGTTTAAGAGGAGAAATACATGCTGATCAAGCGGGTGAGCGTCATAGGCATGGGCACAATGGGGAGCCAGATTGGAATTGTGTGCGCCCGTGCGGGGTTCCCAACCTATATGGTAGACACATCCAGCGAACAGGTGGAGAAGGGAGCCTCCACCATAAGCTCATTTCTTGGCCATCAGAAGAAAAAGGGAAAGATGAGTCAGGATGATATTGATCACATCCTCTCGCTCATTTCCACAAGTAATGATATGTCAAAAGGGGTTGCGGACGCGGATCTTGTAATAGAGGCGGTCTTCGAGGACATAGAGACAAAAAGCAACGTTTTCAAGATCCTGGATGAAGTGGCGCCGAAAGAGACCATTTTCGCCAGCAACACGTCCACTCTGTGGATTACCGAACTGGCTGCGGTTACAGGACGCAGTGATCAGTGCATTGGCGCTCACTTTTTGATTCCAGCGGCTCTGACTCCACTTGTGGAGGTTGTCAGGGGAGTGGAAACATCTGACAAGACACATGAAGCCGTTCTGGATTTTTTGAACAGATGCGGCAAGGAGACCGTCACGGTGGCAGATTCTCCAGGATTCGTAATAAACCGGCTATACTTGCCTCTGGTCAATGAGGCGTTTTTCGCTTTAGAGACGGGTCTTGCCGGCGCCGAGGAGATTGACAGAAGCTGCGTCAGGGGTTTAGCTTTCCCTTTGGGACCCCTGGCCGCAGCGGACGCCTTTGGGTTGGACATACTACTGGCTTGCATGAAGACCTTTCACAGAGAACTGGGAGAGAAGTACAGGCCGGCTCCTTTTCTTGTAAAGCTGGTCAAGGCGGGGCATTTGGGCAAAAAGACAGGGCAGGGTGTGTATCACTATGGCGCATAGGACCCTAAACGATCGAAATGCAAGCCATGAAATTTTACGACGGACCACTGGTGCAAGTTCATGACTGAAACCCAAAACAGGAAATTCCTTTGTTTAAAATGTAAACATGAGTGGGAGGTCCCCTTCGGAGGAGGACGCCAACTCATATGTCCCCGATGCGGCAGCAGCAGCATTCAGAGAACGAATCCAGGGACAAGACCGGATTATTGTAGTGGACCACGAAGAAAAATTTGCAGGCGAAGATAATCCGATAAGTCGGGTATCCGGATATTCAAAAGTCGCCATATATTCTTGCCTTGTAAACTCTTTGCTTATGGCTTTGAAGTACTATTTGGGCGAGGCTTCAGGAAGTCTTGCTCTAAAAGCCGACGCAATTCATTCTTTCGCCGACGTAATTTCATCCCTGACCATATTTTTGGGGATAGTAATCTCTGACCGTAAAACGAGGAATTTTCCCGAGGGTCTTTATAAAGTAGAAAACCTCGCGGCGCTCCTGTCGTCACTCTTTATTTTTT
Source organism: Desulfomonilaceae bacterium (assembly GCA_041662605.1). NCBI lineage: Bacteria > Pseudomonadati > Thermodesulfobacteriota > Desulfomonilia > Desulfomonilales > Desulfomonilaceae > Desulfomonilaceae bacterium. The sequence goes on along the minus strand of JBAZSD010000004.1, from coordinate 193,018 downwards.
TCGCCGCATATGAAATTGGCGCCGAAGCATTATGGAAGGTGTCCCACGAGCAAATAAAAAATCTCCCACAGGTTGTTGGGGGAATCATTGCAATCATGGCGATAGCCGCAATTTTTTCGAGATATGAACTGAGGATCGGACTGGACGTGGGTTCCCCCAGTTTGGTGGCTGACGCCAGACACGTGACTACGGACCTGCTGGCCAGCGCCGTGATCCTGTTCGGCATAATTGGCACATACTTGGGATACCCGATTGATCGCTATGTGGCTTTATTGGTAGCTGTGATCGTGGCCCGTATTGGTGTTCAGATACTCGTTGAGGCGGTAAAAGTTCTTTTAGACGCTACCCTGGATTTTCCCACCTTAAACGGCATAAGAAAAATCGTCGAAAGCCGACAGGAAGTCGAGGAAATACTGAACATTGGAGGCCGAAATTCAGGGAGGTTCAAATTTGTGGAAATATCACTTACTACAAACTTAAAGCTTCTCAGTGACGCCCATCAACTTACTTCGGAGATTGAGGAGGAAATTCTAGATCAGTACCCAAACATAGATAAAATTCTTATACATTACGAACCTCAGCACAAAGATATTGAACTAATTGCCGTTCCTCTGGATGTAAAGGCGCCCAATCTGCCGGACGAGAAATCCAGACTATCCGACCACTTTGGGGAAGCGCCCTATTTTGCGATTATTGCAAAGAGTTATTCAAACAAGACTGTTTCAATAGATAATTATTTGCCGAATCGTTTCAAAGATCTCGAGCGCCAGAAGGGCGTGAAGGCAGCGGAGATGCTTGCAGAACATGGAGTCGATCAGGTAAGGTCTCGCGTGCGACTCGAAGGCAAAGGATCAGGTTATGCTCTCGACGCTCTGCAAATAGAGGTCGCTCAAACTTCTGCCCAAACCCTGGAAGACATGATTACTGAATTGAAGCAAGATTTTGTGACGTCAGCATAGTGTAAATTCTTATGCAAAAGCGCATTTTACGGAACGCAATTAGCTTTTCGACTAGTTCCTCCCTGTTACGAGAGGTAGAAAGTCATTCCTTTGCAGATCTGGCTCTCAATCGAGACTCGTCTTCCATGATCCAACACAATTTTACGTACTATGGCAAGGCAAAGGCCTGCGCTATCCTGGCCTTGTCGTTATGACTCCTCAGATTGTATCGGTTTCAATCCCAGGGACATGACAGCCCCGATTACGGATACTGCGCACGCGAGCAAAAACGGTCCTGTGAAAGACTTTGTTACGTCGGCAAGATACCCGCCGATCCATGGTCCAAGCGCCTGGCCGATTCCAAAAAACAAGGTTATAAAACCGAGCCCCGCTGGGGCCAGTCTCGGACCCACATAATCACCAGCCGTTGCCGCCATGATAGTTGGTATACTCCACGCAGTGAGGCCAAACAGTACAGCCGATAGATAAAATCCCAGCTTAATTTGAAACAACGCAAAAATGGCGTACGACAAAGCAAGGGCCATGTATGCCATGGCCGCTCCTCTAGCGCGACCCAGTTTGTCGGACAGACCTCCCCAGATCATTCCGCAGAATATGCTTAACCCGCCAACTAATGCCCAGAGTGTGCCTGCTTCACTCGGCGCCATACCCATTTCCCTGCACAGATACGCTGCAAAAAAAGTCATGTAGATGATGTAAGAAAAACCATATAGAAAATAAACCGTGCCAAGATACCAGACTGACCTCATTTTGTAGATCCTGCTCCAGCCCATAGGTCCGGATGGCGCTTTCGGCGGATCTCCGGCGATCCCGGCTTTTGATCCAATTTGATGTAGCCCAAGATTTTCAGGGCGGTTTCTTATGACCAGTCCGGCGATAATCGCAATAAGCAGCACTGCCGCTCCCAGGTAGTACCAGACAAATCGCCATCCTTCGGTCCCGTAGGCTCCTAGAATCACGGGGACTACGATCCCGGCGATCATGGTGCCACCGCCAATCCCTGCCGATACTATCCCTGTCGCAAATCCACGACGCTGGACCGAAAACCATGCGGAACCAAGTGCCATGGCCGGAACGTACGCAGCTCCATTTCCGAGTCCGGTGAGCAACCTGCTGCCAAAGGCAAACGAGAAACTATTTGCCAAACCGGTTAGGATCATTGTGACGCCCATCAAGACCAATGCCAGTGTGATTACAATTCGAGGTCCGAAACGCGCGGCAAGAAATCCTCCAATGATAGCCATCACGAGGTATCCGATGAAATTCCCCGTCCCCAGTAACCCTAGTTCCGTGTAGCTGAAATGTAGTCCGTCCTTCATTGCCGGGAGGATCAATGTGTAGGACATTCGGCCAAAACCGTGAGCGCCGATGGTAACCATGAGCCCTGCGAAGATAACCAGCCATCCGTAGTGCAATTTCGTTTTGGTCATTTTCCCGCCTCACCTTTTTACTCTGGACTGGGAGAGATGGTCTGAAAGAATTGGACCATGGCGTAAGTGTATAAGCTGCGCCAGAATAAGTAAACAAACAGATGCGGCGGACTTGTCAAAACGACCGAAAAAGAATCACGTATCGTGTTCCGGTAGCTGCGCCGATCGTCCAAGTGGATGGGGCTTAATTTTGTCGCATTCGGCTCAGTACCTTCATTGTGATGCTCACGTATTCCTCACGATCCGAGAAATTCCACGGGTTCAACTGGGTTAACGTCTGAATTCATCGTTCATTGCATGTTTCCCGTGATTTCTTTTGTAGAAATAACCCTCGCATAAATAGTTGACAATGCTGCCATGAAGGACCCATGAACCTCCGACGCCGTTATGGTTTTGCCCTTGAAATTCAAGTCCTTTGTGGCGCAAGCGTCTTCGGCCACAACACAACGGAAACCCAAGTCGAAAGCAGCGCGAGTGGTCGCGTCTATGCACATGTGACTCATTGCTCCGCAGATCACGAGGTTGTTAATTTTTTTGGTTTTAAGAATTTCCGAGAGAGATGTGTCACGAAAGCTGTTGGGATAGTTTTTTACCACTACAACTTCGTTTCTCCCGGGAGTTACCATTTGATTGATTTTTGCGCCATCAGTATCCGGCAAGAAAAAAGTAGCGCCTGGGTGAACTGAAATGTGCTGAATATGAATGACAGGCGCTTTAGTCTTTCTGAATTCGTTCAACAGAATTTGAGCGTTTGCTGCGGCGGATTGCATGCCGACAAGTTCCATCGCGCCACCGGGGAAATAGTCATTTTGTAGATCAACCAAAATCAGACAGTTATTCATGTTGGCTCCTTATCTTTTTATTTCCTGACCATCAACACTGAAAACTGAAAAAACTTCTTGCCATCATCGTGAACGTCCGTAAAGTTATTTTAATTAATTGGTAGTTCCTTTTTAGATCGATTTCAAACGAGAATCAGGCTGAGAAGGTAAGCTAATAAATGCCGGGAACCACTGACCGGCATGAGATAAGTCAATAGGATTGGAGTGTTCAGTGAAAGAAATCAAGACCGTTGCCGTCCTCGGAGCAGGAGCGATGGGAGCAGTATACGCATCCAAATTTTTCGACGCGTCACCTTTCTCCACGGTGTTAGTCGCTCGAGATTCACGCTATGATCGACTGAGAAAAGAAGGGAGCACGGTCAACGGGAAGCATTATCTAGTTCCAGTCGTTCACCCTGATGAGCCCTTCCGGCCCTGCGACCTCATCATCGTAGCTCTCAAGAGCCACAACCTTGCAGAGGCGGTTCCGGATTTGAAAAACCTGGTCGGTGACCAGACAACTTTTATATCAGTAATGAATGGGCTCGACAGCGAAGAATTCCTTGGTTCCGTGTATGGCATGGATAAAGTGCTCTATGCGATTGCCGTTGGGATAGACGCCGTTCGTGAGGGAAACTCGGTCACATATACCAATCCCGGGAAAATCTTCTTTGGCCAGGCTAACAATTCCAGTCTGAGTGAACAGGTCCTACGTGTGAGTGAAGCCTTTCAGAAGGCAGGAATAGCCCATGAGATCCCCCCCGACATGATACGCATGTTGTGGTGGAAATTCATGATTAACGTGGGAATCAACCAGGCGTCTGCGGTGATGCGGGTACCCTATGGAGTCTTTCAATCGTCTCCGGACGCACAGGCGTTGATGGGTGAACTGATGCGTGAGGTTATTTCCCTGGCGCAGTGGGCGGGGGTAAATCTGAAGGAGCAGGATCTCAATGATTGGTACGCCGTCCTCAATACCCTTTCCCCCAAAGGTAAGACTTCAATGTTGCAGGACATTGAGGCAGGACGTAAGACCGAGGTAGATGTCTTTGCCGGAAAGATGGTTGATATGGGTAAGAGTTACGGTATCCCAACGCCCGTTAATCAAACCTTGTTGAACATAATCCGGGTTTTGGAACAATTTCGAGATTGAGAAGACACTCAATAATCGCCTGCTAGACTGGACAAGTAGAGGGTTGCCTGAAATGGAGACAAATTTTGGCCCGCTGATATTTATCCCTGGAGACAACAACGGGAATTATCCTTGCTGTCATTCCCTGTATCTGGAATGCGACAAAAAGATTCTGATTGACCCAGCCTCCAACCGGGACAGACTCCTCACAATTCTAGATACCTCCGGAGTGGACGCAGTATGGTTGTCTCACTGGCACGAAGATCATTTCACGCATTTGGATCTATTTGACGGTAAGGAACTCTGGATATCCGAATTGGATGCCGGACCCCTGCGCAGCATAGACCATTTCTTCGACGCATACGGTATGAACTCTGATGAGAGGCCGCCATGGACAAAGACGATGTACGACATGTTCCATTTCAAACCCAGGGCGGCGGATCGATTAATTAAGCCAACGGATTTCATTGATTTGGGCGGGATGACCATTGAGGTAATTCACACGCCAGGTCATACGCCAGGACACACATCACTGTATTTTAGAGAACTGGAGATTCTGTTCCTGGGTGACTATGATTTGACATCCTTCGGCCCATGGTACGGAGACACCGGTTCAGATATCGACGCAACCCTTGAATCCGTAAAAAGACTCCGGCAGATCGATGCACGTTTATGGATTACTTCTCATGGGGTAGGTATCCACCATAGTGTCAAGCCAGAGGCTTGGGACAACTACATCAGTGTGATTGACTTACGTGATGAAAAAATCCTGGATTTTCTGAAACAGCCCAGAACCATGCAGGAGATCGTTGAGAAGAGAATCGTATACAAGAAAAAGCGTGAGCCTAAAGAATTCTACGATTTCGGTGAACGGGCAATAATGAACAAGCACATTCAGAGATTGATCAAAAAGGGATTTGTAGCTTTCGACGGGAGCGTTTATCGGCGAATTTAATAACAACGCTCCGCTAAGCTTCCTATAACGTCCAAACGAGTGGAACTACTATTGTTCTAGAGCCTTAGACCTGAGTTGTTGTTCTTCACGCGCTATCTTCTTCCCTGTTTCTGTGATGAACCACCCTTCTATTTGTAAAGCTAACCAAGGAATATGGATATTCGCATCGATGTTGAATCTCTTCGGATCTATTTCCGAAGCTTCTTTTGAAAAGCGCCACAGTTTGTCCGAGTCTTTTACAATAGCATCGTTAAGGGATAATGCTGTCTCTCGTGAATCATGACCACCTATGATCTCCACTATTTCAGCGATCAAAGCAGGGTCGTATCCCACCTTTTCGAGAATTTCACCGGCTATTCTGGCTCCTTCAACTTCATGTATCCGGTTAATTGCCCGGTCATAATCATGGGGACCAAACGCCCTGAGGTGCAATTCTTCAGGTACCATTTTCCAGCCGACATCATGAAGTGTTATTGCGGGTAACACCACTTTCGGTTCCCCGCCTTCCGCCTGTAACAACCTCACAGCAAAGCCTCTGGAAACCTCCATATGGATTTTGTTGTTCCTGGTGTCAAGGTAAGGTAAAGCCAGTTCATATATTTCCGCAAAAGGTTCAACCATATTAGACGCTCCCTCCGTGAGGAACATTAACAGAGACCTCAAAAAAAATGTAAAGTTCAAATTCCGTAGGATGGCCTTACTTTTGTATGAATCCAAAAAGCCGTCCATAAACCGTCATTGTTTAGCCTATCCCTTGAATTCCAGTATATTGAAGCCATTATCCACCAAATTCTTGTTCAAAACTCCTGAATCTTTACATTCCGTGCGTAACACGACGCGGGCCGACCCGTTCTTGCCTTCCGGAACGGTGAAGACCGCCCGGACCATGCAGTTACTATCCTCCACAATTTTTAGAATCTTTGACAAGGTTCCTTCCTGAAGATTTACATCAGCAAGGGTAATTCGCGTGCATTCCAGGCCGACCTCCAAGAGTTTAAAAAGCATTACAAAAATTTCCCGGTCGGAGAGCACTCCCACCACCTTGTCCCCATCCATTACAGGGAAAGTGCTCATTGTTCGTTCACGACCCTTCATGAGCACGTCTTCAACACTATCATCGACGGAGACCGCCACAGGCATGCGGACCATGACATCCTTGACCTTGAGCTTGTTGCAAAAGTAGTTCATTTCACATGTATTACCACTTTCACTTACACAGGTCGCCGCCTCACTGAGATCTCTCCTGTGGACAACTCCCCGTAAGCGGCCGTTATCAACCACCGGCAGCATTTTCAGGTTATTCTGTGAAATTAGAGTAACAGCTTCGGTCGCCAAAGCGTCACTTGAGATTGACAATTCTTGAGCATGCATCCAGTTTCTAACGAACATTATGGCCTCCTGAATCGGTTGCAGGCAGTAATTCCTAGTTATCAAATTCAAGCCGAGGTTTTTGTAATTGATAGTTCCCAAGAACCCCGAAAGAGAAGTCTAATCTTTTTGCGATTTCAAACTCTTGGGGAAGATTTCCAAACAAGCGGACGCTACGGCCTCGGCAAAAGTCTGTTCTTCCAGATTGGCGTCTACCTCTCTAATGACGACCTGATCGGATGAAAGGGCCTCTTTTAGAGTCATCAGAAATAACCTGTCCTGATCTCTGTCAAACATATGTCCCGTTGGCGGGTCGACAGCGGACCAACCACGTGTGGGAAAGAGAAAAATGGTAGGCCCTTTTGCCTGATTTAGCTTTTCCGCAAAAACCTTGGCCACTCCGACAATTTCTTCATCAGAGACCCTCAAGAATGTCCGGAGTTCATCTAGCTCGAATTTTCGACGTTCATGATGCTCTGGTTTGTAACGTGATTTTCGTGGGCTGGTGAGATTGACCCCCCCTGGCGCGATTACTTGGGGAATGCCGATTTTGGCTGCGCTGGTCAGGCGATTTGCGCCGGCGGCTCTCATGCCGCCAAGATATTCTTCTCCTACTCCACCTGGGGCCAATTCCACGACTGCATCAAAAAAGCCTTCCGAAATCATCTCTTCCATGGCCCTGTCACAAATTCCAGCGGCCGAGAATCCGATTACCTGATATCCACTGGATTCCAGACTTTGTCTCACGGAATGAGAGCAGCGTTCTGTGGGACCGAACATGGACATTGCCACCAGAGGAATGCCACTATCCCGCGATGATTGAACAGTAAGCGAATCAATCGTCGCCATTCCTGTGATTGCGGCGGCCGCCCTGTCCAGGATGTTCATCAGGGGCTTTGACAAACCGGAGATCTCTATAACAGTATGCAGTATAGCTATATCTCCAGCGCCAATGTATCGGGTAGCCAAGCCGGGTAGGGCGGCGGTAGAAGAAACCATTAACTTTGGAACTCCAAATGGCAGGGCCCTCATGACATCAGTCGCCATAAGGCTGCCGGTAGAACCTCCCAGACCAATCACACCCCCCAGACGCCCTGATTTCATTAGATCAGTCGCTATTTTGGTTGCGCCTGAAATCATTTGTCTGGTTATTTTCTTTCTTTCTTTAGAAACCCGAATGTCCTCAATATCGGCCCCTGCCGCACGCGCTGTTTCCGCGGATGTTATATCGGCGCCGGGAAATTCTCCGGACATACTCATGTCCAGGACTAGGCATGCGCCGCCTCTATTCTTAATAGAATCTCTAAGATAAAAGGTTTCCGGACCTTTTGTGTCTAGTGTCGACACAAGAAGCGACACGCGTTCCATCAAATTCTGACCTCCGCCTGCACCTTTTCCCTGATATCTTTTTTCAGGGTTTCTTTGTTAACCTTTCCGGAATCGCCCACAGATGGAAACTCGGACACTATCTCCAGCCTCTCCGGGAGTTTGAACATGGCGATATTCCTGGCTTTTAGGAAATCCACCATTTCCTTGAAGGTGAATTGGCTCCCCGCTTTTGGAATCACGTAGGCGCAGGCGCGTTCTCCCATCTCCCTGTCCGGGTACCCTACGACCGCAACCGAGGCCACCTTGGGATGATCGTTCAATAGGCCTTCGATTTCAGCAGGATATATATTCTGTCCCCCTCGGATAATCATATCTTTGGCTCTTCCAAGTATCCACAGGCAACCCTGGTCGAATTTAACAATATCGCCGGTGGTGGTCCATCCGTTGGGATCGAAAACAGTTGCGGTGAGTTTCTCATCGCGGTAGTAACCAGCAGGGGCGTGGGGGCCACGGAAATATAGGACACCGGGTTCTCCATCGGGAACTTCGTTTTTGTTTTCCTCATCCATTAGACGGACCTGGTTTCCCGGAAGCATTCGACCCACTGTCCGACGGCGTAAATCTCTGGAATCCTCGACGCGGCATCCGGACACCGACCCCATGTCCTGGGTGCCAAGATCACTTGTGATGGATGCGCCGAAAGCCCGCTCGGCTTCCTCTGCAATCTGGGGAGAAAGATAGCCACCGGCTGAACGGATAAAACGCAGCGAACTCAAATCGTATTTGGACGTATCCGTGTCGAGCATCCTCACAAGATGAGTGGGCACGACGCCGATGGCCGTAGCCTTTTCTTTTTCAATGAGCGCCAGCGCCCCGTCCGGAGAGAATTCCTCCAACATGACGGTTTTTGCTCCGGCCAGTGGCGCTGCAAAATATGTGAGTGTACCAGCCGCTCCACCGGCATGAGGAGCGATAGCCACTGTAATATCGTCCTTGTTCAGTTTCCAGATATCCACGCGGCCCTTGGATGTGCAGACACGTGGAGCCATCGGCCATTCCACAAGTTTGGGAATTCCAGTTGTTCCCGTTGTCGTGGTAAGCAGCGCCACATTCCATATAGGATCCAGTCGTCTTTCCGCAAGGATTGACTCGTCCACCGGCTTTTGGGCCCTATCATTTACTATGCGGGTGAGCGAAAACGTTCCCTCGGGCACCGAATCCGGAACTTCGTCGTCGAACAGAAAGATGTTTTTCAAATGAGGAAACTGCTTTTGCAACCCTTTGTACATTTCCAGATAATCGAATTTGTTGTAAATATTCAGGATGATAACGGCCGATGCTTCCGTCCTCTCGACCATGTATTCAAGTTCTCTCTGCCGAAGGTACGGATAAACAGTCAACGAGATCAGACCGGCCCTTTCACAGGCGATCCTGGACAAAAAACCGTAAACGCTGTTGGGGGACTGAATGATGATTCGAGAATGCTTCGGAATTCCCATTTCGACCCATGAAATAGCCATTGCGTCCACTAGACGCTTTGCTTCGGCCCAGGTCAACCGGTATTTGGAGTCTACCAGGGCCTCCCTGTCTCCATATTCACGGGCGTTCCTATCCCAGAAATCGTAAAAGGTTTCCTGGGTCCAATAGCCGTTTCTTAAGAATTCATCGACCATTTCCTGCTTATAACGAATCGGTTTCATCCAGTCCTCCTCGACAGACCGAGCTGATTAGCGTTTTCTGTTTAGCGATCTCCAATTCACAGTCCCAGTTCGGACCACCGTCCCTTAACTCTTTCCACCATTTTTGCATCGAGCTCGATTGGAATCGGCTTGTCTTTCCAGTCATAGGGGATGGTGGCGTCCAGGAGGAGGCGGCCAGTGATGTCTCTGGCGTCGATGGGTAGAGATGGATCCAATGGGGTTGATCGACCACGCTTAATTACCTGAGACCGGTTCGGCTGGAACCTGAAACTAAGAGCGTACATCACCCGTGGAATGTCCCAGGGATCGATGTCTTCATCTACAACGATCACGGTTTTCAGACCATAAGCTCCCATTTCCGTAGAAATGGCCGCAGTAAGGACTTGGTCGGCATGCCCCGGGTACATCTGTTTGACAGAGATTATGGCAAGGAACCTTCCCGATCCTTCGGGTGGACAGTAAACGGCTTTCAAACCTGGAATCTTCATGGCCAGGAGTTGCTGCCAGAGAGTCGCTCCGTAGGAAAGCGCCATAGTCATGTGGGTGTCAGTCACCGCCCGACCCACAGTAGTCCCCCACAGAATCGGATTGTTCCGGTGGGTGACGCATTTCACATCCACGAAATTTCGCGGGTCGGTGCCCACGCCGGAGTAATAACCGGTGTACTCGCCGAACGGTCCTTCTTCCATGAATTTGTCGGCGTCCACCTCACCTTCGATAACGATTTCGGCATGCGCCGGTATGGGCAGATCAACGGTTTCTCCCTTTACTACCTCCACAGGTGTTCCCCTGAGGGCTCCCGCTACGTCATATTCCGACACTGAAGCGGAAATTCGGGCCGCTCCCATGATGAAAAGCAAAGGGTCACATCCGATTATCGAGGCGACTGGCATCGGTTTGCCCAATGCCTTATACTTCTTCAGCATGATGTCTGCGTGTTTGCCCTTGATGAACTGGGTTCCGATCTTGTCCTTGCCAAGCAGTTGGGCGCGGTAAGTGCCCAGGTTGACCCAGCCTGTTTCAGGGTCTTTGGTAATGAAAAAGTGAGCGGTGCCGATAAAACGCCCGCCATCCAGCGGGTACCAACGGGGAACCGGGAACTTGAAAAGGTCGATCTGATCTCCGGTCAGGATGTTTTCCTTGCACGGCGCTGCAGTCTTGTCCACATACTTGGGAGGAAGCAGATTTTCGCCCAACCTTGCCCAAGCGTCGTAAAGATTCACCAGGGTCGAGTCGAGCGGTTGCCCCATGATCAGGGACAGGCGTTCCGTGGTAGTGCATACACTGGTGATGACCGGTGTGTGGTAATCCTTTATATTTTGAAAGAACAGAGCGGGACCGCTTTGTTCTTCGTTGAGTTTAGCGATATGTGACAGCTCGAGGTCCCAGTCGACCTCCGCCTTAATCCTTTTACAGAGTCCTTTAGCTTCAGCTTCCTTGACAAAATCTCTCATGTCTTTCATACGAATCCACATCTCCTTATCTTTAGATTATTTGGCCTTATGTGATGGTTCGTCCCTTGATCAGTCCAGCGATTATTTGTTCAATCGCAGAAGCCTTGGGCTCCACTAATGGTTTAGCCTCCTTTTGGCTCCAAACGGTTTCAGGGCGGCTCTGAAGAATAAAAATTTCTCCCTTGTAAGGCAGTCCCTTTTCGGTGGCCCATTCTATATCCATAGGACGCCCGTAATGTTGCTCAATAATTTTCCCGACTTTAGCAAGCTGAATTATCTCTTCGTCCAGAAGACTCTGTTGTGTCTGTCGTTCCGGATGTAAATCCAGTTTTAGAACTTCATCGGACTCCGGGTCTGTAGTGTAATAAATCTTCTTCTCTGAAACGGTCTTCTTTACAACATCCATAGTAATCTTGTTCACGTGAAACTGGTCAGGTGTCACTTCTCCTGACACTACGCTTTCTCCATATCCGAAGTTAGAATCTATAACTACGGTAGCCCTGTCACCCGTGGCCGGGTTCAGTGTAAACATAACTCCTGCCGTAAATGATCTGACCATTTTCTGGATCGCAACGCTAATGAGGACAATGGAATGCTCGAATCCCATTTTTATCCTGTAGGCGATTGCTCTGGCAGTGAACAGGCTGGACCAGCATCTTTTTGTTCTGTCGAGCAACTGATCCACACCCCTTATCCATAGGAAAGTGTCTTGCTGTCCGGCAAAGCTCGCGCCGGGCAGATCTTCCGCCGTCGCCGAGGATCGAACCGCAACCGGCAGGGCTGGTATTCGCGAACGGCGTGCCAAGAGCCGATACTGCGAAGCGATGATGTCTTCCAGTGTTTCGCTTATGGTTCCAGCCTCGATCCAACTTCGGATATCTTTCGACGCTTCTTCCAGTTTAGAAAGGTCCTCATCATTTAGATTGACCAAACGATTGACAATCTTGTTTTTCAGGTCATTGTCATCGAGGAATTGTTCATATGCGGCGGTCGTGATTGCAAAGCCCGGGGGAACCGGGATTCTTGCCTTCATTAGTTCCCCCAGACTGGCGCATTTTCCTCCGACAATACCAACCATGCTGTTATCGCAATTTTCAAAGGGAATCACATACCCTGATGTGTCCATCACGGACTCCTATAGTTTTACGACAAATATCTAATCGATTATGTTGATTTCACCTTTGGAACCGTCAAGCCTTATTCTTTGGCCAGTTTTCAGCCTCGATGTCGCGGATCCGGTTCCCACTACGGCCGGAAGACCATATTCACGACAGACGATAGCTGCGTGGCACATAACCCCGCCAACATCGGTAATGGCAGCTTTGATTTTCTGGAAGGCCGGAGCCCAGCTAGGAGAAGTCGTGGGGGCCACAAGTATTTCTCCTTCCTTGAGTTCTCCCACCTCTTTGACTGTGCGGCATACGCGAACTTTGCCTTCGACCACTCCCGGGGAACCAGGAAAACCGATTATCATGGTCAGATCACCCTCAGCTACGGCTTTTAATTTTGCCCATTGGGACATGGATTCGGAAGTGATACCCCACAAGACTATCGTGAATGGTTCAGTTATGGTCTCCGGCATCGTCCCCATAGCGTCGGGCGGGGTCCACTGACGGAATTTGTCCATGACTCCCTTACGCCAAGCCACCTCTTTGGGCCATACGAGGGGTCCTCTTGGCTTACTTCCTGTCGCCCAGCTCGTAACTACGTCCCATAGAGCGTCCTTAATCTCGGATCGTTTCAAGTACCAAACATCTTCCACATCCTCGATCAATTTGTAATCAACCAGGATTTTCCCGACCTCACGTATTTTGTTCCAGAAAAGACTGTGGAACCAGTGCTCGACGTAGAAAAGATGATTCTCGACATATGGGAAAACTGTTCTCGCGGTCCCGAGTAGCTGATCATAGGTCTGTCTATCCGCGTCCGTATTGAGTAAAGCCCTGTATTCCGTAGCGAGCCTTTCTCTTTCTGCAATAATGCTCTTGGTCGGCCGATCTATATTGTCCCCTTTCCTAATTTTTTCTATATAAATCCCCATTGCCGACAAAGGGACATCCAGGTCGTCATTCCAGCATTTGTCGTGATGATACCAACCGGTTCCTGTGGACACATAGAACCAGGGCTCTCTCGCTGCATTGAAGGCTTCCAACCACTTCTTACCGTTCTCGCTCGCTTGCATGCCTTCCAATACTTCAACCTCGTTGCCTTTTAGCGCAATGTCATCCACTCCAAGATCAATCGCTAACTTGGCCAATTTCTTCAATTCTTCGTCCGGTCGATAAATTATTACATCGATGCCGCCGACCATCTGTGTGATTTTTTGAAGAGGAATGTCAGGAAAGGCTTTTTGACAGAAATCAACGAAAACCACGTAGGCGGCGTACCCTAAATTCAGAAACTCGAAGTGGTACTGCCATGTTAGTATGCCAAGATCTATAAGTTTGTCATATGCTTTAAGCAGCGTATACCCTGTAGATGTGCCAAGACCTTCAGTGACCACAGACTCGTCTTCAATTTCAGGGAGAGTCGGGATTTTCAGCTTCGAGACCTGATCAATAACGTCTCGCATTTTTACTTCCCACTGATCATGGAGACGATCCCAGTTCTGATAATAATACCCGGCTCTTTTCATAAACAATTCTGCCCTTTTTGGTATCTCGCTTGGGTCAGAAACAGGTAATGGGGTGATATAAATGTAGCCGTTATGAATTCGGTGATCGACACCCATTGCAGGAGGAACGATGAAGATCCTGGAATTGAACTGAGAAAGGCCTAAAAACCAGGCCTCGTCCCAAATGATGTCAAAGGGATACATCGGTTCTGGATAGTGCAGTCCATCGTAAAACCAGAACATGTCCTCCTCATATTTCTTGCGTTCCGGATCTTCAGTACTGTACTGATAATTGTAGGGATACATACGTTCCCAACCTTCGGTCCCTGGAATAGTTTCCGCTTCGTGTGGATTTGGGAATTTCATCTCGGCCATGTTTCGTCCTCCTGTCTCTTGTTACTTACATTGGTCACGTTGACCGTTTCAGAAAACGATCATGAGTTTGGACTATTTCCTGGAGTTAGGCTGGAACAGGGGAACCAACCGCTACTCCATCGTGTATGGTCAGTTTCCATCTGACACCCATTCCGATTGAATTATCCAAGTATAGTATTGTACCAGGGCGAAAAATGTACAGAGCGACTCTGCTCATTTTCCCCCTAAGTTCATTGGACAAAGAGGAGTCTTTGCTAAAAAACTCTCTAACAAATGGATACCTTCTGAAGTACGTCACAGTAGCTCTTGCGATCGCAGGTATCTTCGTTATAGTTTCGACATGGCCTTCCATCTGTAATCCTTTGATATCCCGCCAGTTGTCGCATGCTGCATGAACCGACGCCGCGGCTCGTCGATTTTCCTTGAACACGACAGAATGTCTGGAGTTTTGTGACGAAAAGAACACGAGATCAAATCCCTGACGAGCGTAAAATACCGGGCAAATCCATGGTTCATCCGCCAGGGTGCAACCGAGAGTCATTGTGGTCAATGAATCCAGGAAGCGGATTACTGTTTTCTCGAGATCTTCCTTGATCATCCTCCCGCCCAGCGCTGAAACAGGTGGTGATCGATATCTAATTGATCCAGGGTTTTTCCTATGGTCTGATCTACTATGTCTTCTATTGTCTTTGGTTTGTGGTAGAAAGATGGAACTGGTGGCAATATTATTGCCCCTATCTCTGTTACTGCTGTCATTTGCCGAAGATGACCAAGATGGAGAGGTGTTTCCCTCACGATCAAGACAAGTTTTCTTCTTTCCTTAAGGGTTACGTCCGCCGCTCGAATCAACAGGTTGTCATCTATCGAATTAGCGATCATGGACAGGCTCTTCATCGAGCAGGGGGCGACCACCATACCATCAGTCTTGAAAGATCCACTTGAAACACAAGCTGCAAGATCGTCAGGGGAGTGAGATACATGAGCAAGCTTTTCAAGCGCATCAGGTTTCATTGACGTCTCATGCTCCATCGTGACTCTAGCCCCGCGGGAAAGAATCAGATGGGTTTCAACGCCATCAATCTGGTTTAGGACCTCGAGCAGTCGGACACCGTAAATGGTCCCGCTTGCGCCACTAACTCCTACAACAATTCTCTTCACTACATGCCTTTCCAGCAATCTGATCGAATCGTGTTTGTTAATGTGGTCTGTCTACGTTGAGAGTCTGCTGCTGATGCTTTGTCCCAGCTTTGTTAGCCCGATAAAAACAATAATGAACTGTAAGGCTGCAGGTTCGCCAGTTTTGGTTCTCATGCTTTCCGTCATGAGTCTTTGGGAAGTGTTAAACCAATATCGCAAGGCCTCGACTTTTTAACATGTAATGACACGCCACCCGGATAAACAATGAAAGTTTACCCTACTGCCCTTGTGCAGGCCGGAACGCCGACTTTCGTCGCTTGTTCGCAAGTCTCTTGCTTGATCTCAATTATGAAATTCTAAAACATTCAAGTCAAGATAGAAAAAGTTATATGTCCATAAGTCTATCTTATACTATACTTCGGTACAACGAGGTCCAGTATGCCAATCAATCTCAAACACCTGGAGACCTTTTACCATTTCTGCCGGTTTCACAGCATGACTCGCGCTGCGGAATATTCGAACGTTAGCCAACCGGCCATCTCTCAACAAATTAATCTTTTCCAGGAAGAGTGTGGTGTAAAATTAGTTTATCGTGAGGGCAGTCAGTATAAACTCACAGACGCTGGGGAATCGGTTTTTCTGTTGAGTAAGGTCATATTTGCCCGCCTGGACCAAATTGAATCTGTGCTTGACGAAGCGCGGAAACCCAAGTCTGGTGTCTTGAGGATTGGTACAACTAAAGATTATGCGGTCACATTGATGCCGGAACTGGTCGCAAAGTTTCAGGATCAGTTCCCGCAAATCCAGGTGAAATTGAACGAGGGAAATTCTTTGGATTTAATGGCCCGTCTCAGGAGCCGGAAAAAGGATCTGGTTGTAGTGGCTAGGACCAACTACGACGCTTGCTTCAAGGCATTCCCTTTTGCAATAGTAGAATTGGTATTAGTAGCCAGGCCTGATCACCCGCTCTGCCAACGCGCGAATGTCTCCATCAAGGACCTGTCCGGAGAATTGCTAATAATACGGGAACAGGGATCAGGATCGCGAGACGCTATCCTAAAAAAACTCGGAGAGCATAGTGTAAAGCCCTCCGCAATCATAGAGTCGGGAAGTCTGAGTTTCATTCTGGCCTATGTTGAGCGCCGAATGGGAGTTTCGTTTGTAATGGCTAACGAGGTTCCAAATGAGCTTTCGAAAGGGATTTTGAAGAAGATTGACCTTGTCGAAGGCGACATCCGGTTTCCGGCCGACATAGTAGTGCTTCGAGAAAAACCAATGATGTCTCATGTCCGACAATTCCTAAAAATAGCTATTAAGAAACGCAATGAGAATTTTCTGGACGAACACCCCGAATAGTGAGAGTTAGAATTAAGACCCAAGCAAACCTGCCGAGTCACAATCTATTCCCGCGAGGTCCCAATGAAGCCCATTGTAGTAATTCTCGGAACCTTGGACACAAAAGGCGCCGAGGTCGATTTCCTTAAAAGTGAAATATCCCGGCACGAATGTTCAACGATCGTGGTTGATGTTGGAACGCTTAATCCACCAACCTGCCAAGCGGATATTTCTCGAATAGATGTGGCTTTAGCAGCCGGAACCAGCATAGAGGACATTCATAAACGGGGGGACAGAAGAACCGCTGTAGAAAGCATGATTCTTGGGGCTTCGTCAATTGCAAGGAAACTCCACGAAGGTAAGCGTCTGTCTGGAATAGTGTCAGTGGGAGGTGGAACCGGTACTCACATCGGGATGGGAGTTATGAGGAGCCTGCCACTCGGTGTCCCCAAACTCATGGTTTCTACCGTAGCGTCACGAGACATGAGCCGACTAATTGGAACCAAAGATATCACGGTAATGCATTCAGTTGTGGACATACTCGGCCTTAACCCTATCAGCAGAAAGATACTGTCTAATGCCGCGGCGGCTATAGCGGGTATGGCTTTCGATTCCAGAAAGATCAGCTCGGAAAAACCTATTGTGGGACTGACATCTTTTGGCTTCATTACGGAAGGAGCCATGAAGGTTAAATCAAAGCTGGAGCTTAAAGGTTATGAGGTAGCCCCTTTTCACGCAAATGGAACTGGCGGCATGGCCATGGAAGATCTGATAGAGCAGGGTATAATAAACGCTGTGGTGGATTTGGCCCTTCATGAGTTCCCTGATTCCTTGTATGGCGGGTATTGCGGAGACATAGGGACAAGTCGATTGGAGACCGCAGGCCGGCTCGGCTTACCACAAGTAGTGGTCCCAGGGGGTCTTGATTGTATAGTGTTGGAATTTGACTCAAGAGAGACCATGCCCACCAATCTTCGCGACCGTGCCGTCTTCTGGTACGATTTTAGATCCGGAGTAAGAACATCAATTGAGGACATGATTCAGCTTGCCGGAATAATATCCGACAAATTAAATCGGTCCCAAGGTCCTACGAATGTAGTAATACCAATGGGCGGTTTTTCAGAGGCGGACGCAGTTGGCGGTCCCTTGTGGGACCCCAAAGCCAATCAGGCGTTTATTTCTGAACTCAAAATCAGACTTGCTTCCAAAGTGGAAGTGACAGAAGTTAATGCGCATATTAACGACACTGATTTTGCTGAGGCCGTTGTAAATATTCTTGCCTCGATGGTTCGATAACGTTAGGAGGATGTTACGCTGGATTCCAGAATTGCTCCAAAGGCATCCAGGACGGCGTCGATGTCCTCATGCGTATTGGAGGGCCCTATACTGAATCGCACACCGCCGTTGGGACTTACGCCGAGGTCTTGGTGTACTAGCGGGGCGCAATGCAGGCCGGTTCGTACCGCAATGTTAAAATCCCCATCCAGGATAGAGCCTAAATCAGCAGCGCTAATGCCATCGACATTAAGCGTCAGGAGCGGAAGATGGTTGGTCAAATTATCAGCGCAATAAAGTCGGACACGTTTGAAGCAGGTAAGTCCATCACGAAGCTTCCTTAATAGATCCATCTCGCGTTCATAAATATTTTGAAGGCCTAGCTCTGTGATATGCCGCATGCCGGCGGAAAGCCCTATGACACCGAGCATGTTAATGGTGCCGGGTTCCAGATGTTGAGGGTATTCGTCTGTATGCGCCGGACTGTCTGAATCGACGCCGGTCCCTCCGAAACGGCTGGCCCGAACGTCTAAACCGTCACGAATGACCAGTCCGCCTATTCCAGTCGGGCCCAACAAAGACTTATGGCCTGTGAACGCTATGGCGTCCAGGCGCCATGCCTTCATATCTATAGGAATGATCCCTGCGCTTTGGGATGCGTCAATAACAAATGGAACATTTTTTTCATGGCAAATGAGGCCGATTGACTCTACAGGCTGAATTGTACCCAGGACATTTGAAGCGTGGGTGAGTATGACAAGTCCGGTTTCATGTCTGATCGCTTTTTCCACGTCTTGAGGATTGACAAAGCCACTGGAATCAAACGGAAGGAGTTCTAAAGTGATAAGGTTCTTTTCCCTGAGGTGATAAAGAGGCCTCAGTACCGAATTATGCTCCAGTCTGGAGCTGATAACATGGCATCCGGGTTCGACCAAGCCGAAGATGATAGTATTAAGAGCGTCTGTGGCGTTGTAGGAAAAAACCACTCTATTCGGATCATGACCCCCGAAGAAGTCGCTAACTTGTCGTCTCACACCGGCGACAAATTCTTCGGCTCGAACAGCCAGATCATAACCACCTCTGCCCGGTGAAACACCCAAACACTCGTAACCTTCCAACATCGATCGAATAACATCGGGAGGTTTTGGGAATGTGGTGGCTGCGTTATCCAAATAAATTGTCTCGGGACAGGAAGACATTGTTTTAGCAGCTCTTAGGGTTGGGCAATCCCGCTATGCGACGAGCGCCGAACTTGATGCCACCCGGGAAAATCCTTTCTATTTGCGTCAAACTTAAACCGGCGCCCTTTCTCAGTTCAGTGTTAAGGGGAGCTTTTCCCATCGACATATAGTATTTTCGCAGGAAGCTAATCACCTGCCAGTGAAGTTCATTTAGCTCGGACATCCCTTGAGCGCGTGCGATATTTTCCGCCATCGTTTCGTTCCACACGTCAGGATCCAATAAAAAGCCTTCTTCATCAAACAGGGCGATATCGGCTTGCACAGCGGTTGTATCACTGTCACTTGTTTTGGTGTCCCCGTGGTGGCCCAAGAAGGTGTCGCCCCTCTAATCCAATGGGGACTTCATGGATTCCAAGACCCGTTGCGGCGTAGCCGGCAGATCCCGTATACGGGTTCCTCCGGTAGCATTCTGAATAGCCGTGACTATTGCTGCGGCGGTAGGCAACAGGACAAACTCTCCCACACCTACGGCGCCCAATGCGCCTTTTTTTCGAGGGGTCTGAAGCAATATCACATCGATATCAAAAGCCGTTCTGGTTGTGGGGAACTTGAGGCCCACCCAGTCACGGGTTTTTCCGTGTACGTAATGTTCACGAAGAGCCATCCCCGCGCCCATATCTACACCGCCTTCTATTTGACCTTCTACAATCATGGGGTTGATAATGGTTCCAGGGTCGACGATAGCCGTTATCTTGTGAATCCTAACCGCTCCTGTTTCGGTATCAACCTCAACTTCGGCCATTTGAACACCATGGACACGCGATTCGAAAGGCGTCCCCTGGCCCGTTTTAGTGTCCAGAAGGGTTGTTTCCGCTACTCTAGATCCCAAGAATCGAGTGGGTTTACCTGCGGCCACAAGTTCGTCGAACGATGTGGCTCCAACTTCCTCCATCGTGGCTTTGAGGCCTTCTATGGCTTTTATCATGGCTCCCCCACTCATATAAGTTACACGACTACCGGACGCTGAACTGGAATCGGGGGTCCTGTCAGTATCACAGATGATCAGGCGAATTTTCTCTGGAGGAATAGCTGTGAGGTGAGAGGCTATCTGGGTGAGCATCGCGTCATTGCCTTCACCTGGATCTGCGATAGAGCCATAGACTGTTAGTCCACCATCTGGGTTGAGTTCCACTGCGACATTGGATCTGTCTGGTCCTCCTCTGCCTATACCGAAGCTACCTCCGGCTATTCCGACGCCACGTTTGAACCGGCCATCTTTATTAGATGCCGCTTCTCGAACAGCTCTTTGATAATGGGGTCTGAGAGCTTCAAGGCATCCAGGATAAGGCCACTCCTCGATAACCTGGCCAGTAGAGATTGATCCCCCCGGTTTGAGGGAGTTTAAAAGACGGAATTCCAGAGGGTCCATTCCCAATTTGGAGGCCAGGAGTTCCATGGCGGATTCGAGCGCAAAGTTAACTTGAGGTGGTCCGGCTCCTCTGGCAGCGCCCCCCCATGCGTTGTTCGTATACACCAACTGGCCTTTGGCTAGGACATTTGGAATATCGTATGATCCGCTTAGCATATACAAAGCACGGTTTAGCACCGATTTCCCTGCGGACGTATATGCTCCGTTTTCAACTATGAAGTCTATGGTATATGCGGTAAGCTTGCCTTGTTTGTCCGCCCCGAGTCGGACTTTCATCTGGAATGGATGTCTTTTTGTAGTTATTTGCATGGACTCTGCAAGGCTACAAATATAGCGGGCAGGACGTCGAAAGTGGAGGGCTGCTGCGGCTGCAATTCCTTCAGCGGTAATATCCATTTTCATGCCAAATTGACCGCCGATAAAAGCCTGTTCATAACGTATGTTGTTCCAGCCCAACGCCTCTTGTAAAACCATCAGATGATGGTGAATATAGATACTGCGTCCGATTACGACCAGCTTCGGATTGTCCTCCTCATCCGGCTCCATGTACGCCACCGACGCTTCCGGTTCCAACGCTGCCTGATGAATGAGTTGAGTTGAAAATTCAGCCTCTACACGTGTTGACGCCCGATTCATCGCCGCATCAGCGTCCCCTTTAATCTGAGGGTGTTCGTAACAAAGGTTCAGAGACCCTTCATGCACTTGGGGGCTGTCTGGAGCTAAAGCCTCTTCCGTGGTCATTACGGGATGAAGTATTTCGTATTCTACCTTCACCGCTTCGACGCCGGCCAATGCCTGTGTTTTAGACTCAGCCGCAACTATAGCGACAGCGTCACCCAACACGTGAATTTTTTTGTCGCACAATAGAGGCTGATCATCCTTTAGTCGGTTGGATCCTTTAATATCCTTGGCTGTTATAATACCGACCACACCAGGCGTCATTTGCGCTTCAGTAGTATCGATGGATTTTATCAGAGCGTGAGGGTAGGGGCTTCGAACGATCGCCAACTCGAGCATGCCGTCCATTCGGATGTCAGCCGAAAACTTTGCCACGCCACATGCGAGCGTTAAAGAGTTGGGTCTTGGGCGCGAAACTCCGATAGAGCCGGCGAATGAATCGGGGTGTTCTTGATTTGGGGTTGTCTCACCTCTCAGAAACCTTCCCGCCAGCTTAACAGCGTCAATTATTTTCTTGTACCCCGTGCAACGACAGAGATTTCCTCGAAGGGCTTTTTTGATTTCCTCTGTGTTGGGGTCTGGATTGCTACCCAAGAGAGCTTTAGCGGAGATGATCATGCCTGGAGTGCAAAATCCGCATTGAACGGCGCCTGCGATTGCAAAAGCCTCCTGAATCAGATGAGGATTTTTCGGAGTGCCAAGCCCCTCTATGGAAATCACATCGGCCCCGTCAAGATCAGCCACTTTTGCAAGGCAGGAATGCGTCGGTTTGGCGTTCACTAATACCGTGCAAGATCCGCATTGTCCCTTTCGATCACAAGATTGTTTCGTTCCAGTCAGGCAGAGTTTGTCACGCAGTAGATCCAACAGAACTAATTGGTCGTCAACATAGAATGTGTACATGAGCCCGTTGATGGTCAGCTCGACTTTTTTCATGACAGTTTCCTACTCAGCGGATTGCTTCGAGACTCGCAGCCCGAAGACGTTGTTCGTCACGCGCTATCTTCCGACCGGTTTCTGTTATAAACCACCCATCGATTTGTTGGCCCAGCCAGTTTACGTGAACCTTGGGATCAATCTTAAACCTTTTTGGGTTTATCTTAAAGGCCTCAGCAGAGAAACGCCACAACTTGTCTGCGTCCTTCACAATAGCGTCGTTAAGGGACAGAGCGTCTTTACGCGAATCATGTCCCAGGATGATCTCAACTATTTCATCGACCAATGAGTTGGAGAAATTAAGGCTTTCCAGGATATCACGGGCTATTCTGGCTCCCTCGACCTCGTGAATTCTGTTGGTTTCCATGTCTTTGGCTTTCGGGCCGAATGCCTGAAGGTGCAATTCCTCAGGTACCATTTTCCATCCTACATCGTGTAGGATTATTGCCGGCAGAACCACTGTAGCGTCACCCTGTTCCGTTTCCAGCAATCTAACAGCGAAAGCCTCGGAAACTTCCATATGGATCAGGTTGTTTCGTGTGTCAAGAAATGGCCTTACCTTTTCGCGTATTTCCCAAAATGGCGCTTGCATATCTGAGTTCGAGGCGGCCGATTTATCTAGAAAATTCTTAGAAGAATAGGTTCGGAACTTGCTGTTATCTCATAGGACTTTAAGACCGGTTCGCCACTGTACATCTCTCCAAACATCGTGACGAGCTTTTCATAATCACCGCTCTTCTCATAAGCGTCTACGTCGGCTTTAGTATCCCATGCGGTTACTGAGATACCATCGTTAACGCTGTCCTGGCATTCCAGAAGATGAACAAATCTGACACCTTTATGGTTCTTGTGGGCAGGTATGACCTCCTTGTTGTAAAGATTTCGGAGATCATCCATTTTACCTTCTTTGACACGAAAGAATGTCATTCGGACGTACATCGTCGAACTCCTTTCTAAACCATAACTACTAGAGAGAAGAGAAATACGGTTTTTAGCTGACCCATCATAGACAAACCTATGTTGCAAAAGGCTGAAACGTCTTCTTCGAACATTTCCCGGCTATCCATAGACCGGAAGCATGTTGGATCGAACTAAAAACCCTTCATCATGTCCCTGATAAGTGACGGAATCTCAATCCTTCCTGTAGGCGCAAGTATTCGGCTATTATAATCAGTGGCGAAATTTTTCTTAAGCTTTCGGACAAGTTTTCGAAAAAGATCTGAGTCGATACAGCCTGCGATGTCGACCATCGTCCGGCCTGTACATTCGGCAAGAATTCTTGGGCCATCACCTATCACCATGCGCCATGCGCCGGTCACAGGCACACTCAACTCTTTCATGCCGGGAATACATTCATCTTTAACAAACAGATAATGGTCGACTTCTTTCCCAGGGAGAACGTTATAGTACTGATTGAATTTCCAAGCTCCAGTTTGAATATGGTAAGGTTCCTTAGTCAGTCTACCGCTGGAAACATATAATTTGCTGGCGTACTTGCAAACCAGAGACAAAAGTTTTTCCGTAACGATCCTGTAATCCTCCGTGGCCAGAATTCGTCGCAAATAGTCTTCTTTCTCGACTGTGCCCACGACAATTATCCGAGGTCCCTGGCCTACCGCGACATAAAAACCGCCGAGAAGCTTGAGGCCCAGTCTTTCCATTGTCGGAACGTACTCGTTGGTTATAAATCCAGAGTACTCGTCGAATTTTCCTGGGATTACATCCCAATACTGAGTGAAAAGGCTGGTCATAGATGCCCTCCGCTAACTGGGATTTGGCTTCATCACATCCTGAAGATCTGAGACATTAGATCCGCAAGATATTGCGATTCGTCCTGTTTTCTCTTGGTGAACTTCGCTGGACGAGCCTGAACCCAATAAATGTTTTCGGGAAAAGGCAGGTCCTGATCGATTACCCATTCCATGTCTTGGGGTAGATTGAAGTAAGCTTCCACTTCTTTAGCTATGCGGACTATCTCGGTCAGCTCATCGGAGCCCAAACATGCTGCACATCGTAAATCGCGCGGTACTTCCGCCACGCAGGTCCCAACTGGGCCGTAGCAAACCATTTTCGTCTTTGAGCTTATTGTGGTTTCACACTCCCCGCATGTCTTGTCGACGATGAACTGATCCGGAGTAATTTCTCCGCTAACGACACTCTCACCAAGTCCCCAATTGCCCTCGACTACTACCTTGGTCATGTCACCAGTTGTTGGTAAGACTGTAAGAACGACCCCTGCGCATTTTGCGTTGACCATTTTAAGAACAGCTACGCCTATCGGGGCCTTGGCAATGTCCATATTATTCTCAATCCGAAACGCTATCGCCCTAGTGGTGAAAGCGCTCCCCCAGACCTTTATCACCTTTCTTTCGACATCGTTCTTCCCTCGTACATTCAGATAGGTTTCCATTTGACCTGGCATACTAACAGCGCCACTGGATCGGACGGCTACAGGTAGGTCGTGGAGACCGACCTGATCGCAGAGAGAAGCGTAACTTTGATGTAACTCCTGAGCCATTTCTTGGGGTAAACTCTTGGACTCGATGATGCGACGTATCTCACGACTCGCCTCTATCATTTTTCCAACTTGATTTATCTCGTGCCTATTGTCATGGAAGTATCGCTTTACTTCTTCCCCAGCTCCACTTTCTTCCATGAATCGTTCGTACCCATCCACAGATATAGCGAAGCCCGGCGGCACTTTCATGCCAAGCTTCGTCATTTCTCCGAGGTTGGCGCATTTTTTGCCAACCAGTTCATTAAAATCCGCGCCGAGTTCGTCGAACCAGTAGATCCATTTCTTGGCCATATGAATCCGTCCTTTCCGGAGAGGGAGAAGGTCCGGGTAAAAAACTCACCCGAATGAACGATTCAGATATCTGTCCTTCAGGCCCTAGACTACTTGTCGAGGATGAAAACCGCCCCCAAGTTGGCATCCACTCTTATTCGTTGGCCCGACCTGATCTTGGCTGTGCCTTCAAAAACGTTCATGATGACCGGAATTCCGTATTCACGTCCCACAATGGCCGCATGGGATAGGCTTGCCCCACGGTCTACTACAACACCCTTGATCATCGAAAAAACAGGAGTCCAGCTAGGCGAAGTGCTTACCGCAACCAAGATGTCTCCTTCCTTTATCAGGTGAAGTTCATCTTCCGTTACGATAACCCTAGCTGTTCCTTCCGCCACACCCGGTGATCCGCATGTGCCATACAAGTCAGCTTTTAGTTCAGGCTTAACCTGCGGCATTGAGCCTACTACCACTTTAAGGGCTATAGGATCATTTGATTTGACCAAGATTCCCATTGCTTGGTCTAAATCGAATCCTTCAGCTAAGATGGCAGGTGGATTAGGAGTTTTTTGCCATTCCAACCAGTCTGTTTTCCGTCTGTCCACAACGTAACGGAGATCAAATGAACCGGGGTTTAGTCCTGCGCGCCGAACTTCATCGGGGATGAGAAAAAAAATGTCTTCGTGATTATCGATTGTTCCGCTTTTCGCGAAACGTCTACCGATTCCCAATGCGCTTCTGCGCATCATCGCATGTGTGTAGAGATCAAGATAATGGTCGTGCTCCTCACTGAAAATGCCACTTTTTTGAGCCAGACGCATCAGAGGTTCGAGCCAGGCTCGTCGCTCTGAAGGAACCTTGGCAAGGAGCTGTTTTTCAGCTTCATTTCTTTCGATACTTCGCTTATTTCTTTCCTCGTCGAGATCAAACGATCCTCCTTTAAGGATAAATTGTTTGACCATAGAAAGTGGTGGGGTTGGGTCTTCTACCCATGTCGGCAGGTTCATCTCGGACATTCGTTGCATACGCCATCCATCCTCCTTAAGGAACTCACTGAAATCCTTTAAGAAGTTTCTTCCCTTTTCCGATTCCTCTAATTTTCCACGTATGTCCACTTCTTGGTTTTCAAGAAATACGCCGGCAAGTCCCTGTTCTGACGCTATCTTGGAAAACTGCCAGAGCCGTCGGTCAACCTGAAACACCTTGTTGTCGAAGCCTGAGACTATGTGGTGGAACACAGGAGACGTGTCGTCTATCCCAGCTAATTCACGACACATGTTCTCGAAAAGAATGTAGGCGGTATATGTTCCATACATCATGTACATATGTATTTCCCACATACGCCGACAAGTATTGATAGTCTCTTCAAAGTTGTCGAGAAGCTCGATGTTTGAAGCAGAGTCAAGATCCAGTTTTTTCAAATTCTCATAATGTCCCAGGATTTCTTTGACGAATCCGTTCCAGACCCCGTCATAGTCTTGAATCAAGGGGAGGATGGCCTTCCGGAACTCTACTTCTCTTCTCTGTTTTTCTTCTTCGCTTTTTACAAGGAGCAGTGTGAGATAGCCGCCTCCGTTCATGAATCGCCAATCCCATCCATGAACCGTGGGCAAGGACAACTTCTCCGCGCCATACTGCATCCCATGACGACAAAAATTGATCCAGAACCATCCGAACATAGGTGTCCATGGTGGGACGGAATGCGTTGCGTCTAAAAACCATGCGGGTGATTGCGCCAGGTCGCGCTCTGCGTCAAATTCCAAGCCAGGTACAACATCGTAAACTTTCATGGGTTCTCTCTCTTCCTTTTGAAATGTTGGAAAGGGTTGATAGAACGCTGGAACATAACGACTGGCCCAGTATATGCGTGCACACCTGTCGGAGAGAACATGAACAGAATTTATGAGCGCCACTTGAGGAACAGGCAATCGGAGTTCCTCGTAGCGATGAGCGATTCTACCCACGATCCAATAAGTGGAAGAGAATGTCCCTCTCCGACGATGGTGTTTGCATAGTATCAATGCATGGCTCTGCCTCCATCGACCAGGATGGTCTGTCCGGTTATGAAATTACTTTCATCAGAAGCAAGAAAGGCTACAATCCCGACCAGGTCTTCAGGACTTTCCAGCCTTTTCAGAGGCGTCTTGCTGGTATCATATTTGTTGACGTCCGCAATTGTGCGGCTTGCTTCAGTATCTGTATATCCAGGGGCCACAGCGTTAACACATACTCCGTGAGGCCCGAGTTCCACGGCCAGGGCTCGGGTAAGACCAATGACGCCTCCCTTGGATGAGACGTAGTGAACAAAACCATGGGAACCTGTAAAGAAAACTTCTGAGGTCAAATTGATAATTTTGCCTTTGCCCAGAGATTTCATCGCTTCGAAAACCGCTTTGGAACATAGCCAGGGGCCTTTTAGATTGACCGCCATCATTTTGTCCCATTCATCTGATGTAATCTCATGGAAAGGCTTTCTTTTTACTCCATAGTAATATGCGGCATTATTCACCAGAATGTCGATTCTGTGAAATTTATCAAGAGCTTCCTGGGCCATTCTTAGGGTGTCGGCTTCGTTGGACACGTCCACCTGGCTGATTATAGCGTCACTGCCAACATCCTTTACAAGCTTTTCGGTTTCTTTGAGCCCGTCCAGGTCGGCCCTTGTAACAGCGACTATTTTTGCTCCTTCGCCGGCGAGTTTAACGCAGAAAGCTCGGCCCAGACCCTTGCCCGCGCCTGTCACAATAGCGACTCGACCTTCAAGTCGTCTCATCTACGCTCCCTTCTAGTAGGCTCTACCTTTTTGCTCCCATATTTTAGGGAGTCCAAAGTCTTCTGCAATCACTTTAAAGCAATTGTAAGCGCTGCCTCGACCTATGCCAGGGCCTGAATGAGCTGCAGCCGAAGCCAGATAAATATTTTTCACAGGCAGTCTATAGAAGGCTAACTCGGGGAACGGTCGCATGCGCCCCATCTGGGAAGCAATCATGTCTTCGCCCGTCCAACCCCCTTGCGGCATATTTATATTGCGCATCTGAACATCCATTGGGGTGGTGATATGAGTAGCGATAACGTTATCTTTGGTCATATTGGGAGCATACCACGACCATTGCTCTCTCATGATTTCGACAACATCGCTTTTCATTTTCAACCATTCCCTATCGCTGAAAAATCTATAAGGAGCTGTAAACTGTTCGATTAGAATGGTATGTTTTCCGTCAGGGGACCTCGTCTTATCCCAAATGCTGTCAGGCGCCACAATTGCTACCAGCTTGTCAGGTATGCCCTTTACAAAAAGTTCAGCCTGATGCCTCGTCGCAAAATAATCAGGGTCTTTCGGACCCCAGTTCAACCTCGGGCACAAGCCGATTTCCGGATTATCCTTGGCGGCCGTGTATTCGGGGAGTTCATGAAGAGCGAAGTTCCCCCAAAACAATTGGGCGCGATCCCGAAGAATATTCTTGGCCCGATGAGCTATCTTGGATGGAACGTGTTCTTCACCGATGAGTTGCAGGATTGTCTGAGTGGTGTTCATGTCACTGACAACTAGATGTCGGGCCCCGATCTCCCTGCCATCCTTGAGTAATACTCCAGTAGCTCTTCCGTTTTCGATGATAGCTCTTTCAACTCCGGTTTCTACGACAAATTCACCGCCCATGGAACTGAAGGCTCTCTGGAGAGCGTGAGTTATCGCATGTGTTCCACCTATCGCAATGGAAGCGGGTTCCCATGACAGAATTAGTCCAAGCGTATGAAGAGTCTTGTAGATGCCTATGCCGTCGTTGGGAAAGACCCCACTGGATGTCATGCAGGAGCGCATAAAAAGCGTGCGCAGGTAGTCACTTTCAAAGAGATCAAAAGCAATCTGCTGGGAAGTGTAGAACTGGTACTCCGGTGGTATTGGGGCTTCTTTATCGCCGATTAGACGTTCAAAGGCGTCATTTACTCCCCATGGGGTAGGTGGGTTGTATCTCCATTCATGGAAGGCCGCTCGCCATTTCTTCTTGTATTTCTCCAGGAGATCATAAGCTGTGTCAGCGTCTCTTTTTGAAAACCGGGAAATCTGATCTATCGTCTTCTGTGCGTTGATCTCATTAAATTCAGCTCGTCCGGTATTTTCGTCGATCACTTTCCAGGCCGTGTAGCCCATGAAGGCCATGCCGTCGTCGTAAATCATGCCTTCGCTATGGTCCGGAAACACATATGAGAGGCCAAGATTACGCAGTTTAAAATCTTCATAAGCTGGATGACCATAAAATCTAGTCCAATGGGCGCATGGGTTCTGAAGAAATCCGGGTAGGGGTAATTCCTCTCCACAGGCCCCGCCTCCCAGTTCATGTTGACGTTCATATACAACAGTCTTCATACCGGCGTGCTGCAAATAGCAGGCTATAATAGTTCCCTGGTGACCGCCGCCGACCACTATCGCGTCGTAAATCTTATCTGGCATGGAGAGGCCTCCTTTGTTTGTTCAGGGTTTGGACAGGAGCGTCGGCTAATGAGCTTCCGGTGATGAAAGCTTCTTGCCGAAAAACAATAATTTTAACACGGCGAAGAAATTGCACGGTTTGAACATGAGACGGGCGAAAGTTCGGAGATCATCCCCGCCCACAGTCGCTTTGATGGACCAATGAACAGGTTCTGTCGCTTCGATGCTCAGCCTCATGGCAGGCTCAGATTCGCCGCTAATCTTTTCCAGGCTGGCGAAGTGCGCCACCATGGTGGTTTTTCCCAGACCAGTCGAGTTGACTTTCATATTTCGTCTCCTAAAGTGTGCCTTTCGCTTTTGCCTTTTGCACACATTTCGGTTCGCCCCACCAACGATCTATACCTAGATCCTCGGCGATTCTGTTGGCTGCGTTATAACCGGGACCGAAAGTGATAAGGCCACCGGGGAACGTGCTTGCGCCGCAAACGTACAGGTTCTTAACAGGAGTAGCATATTGCGAACACTCTTCGTTGGGGCGTAGATATCCCATTTGCAGTGGCAGATAAGCGCCCTGTTTGTAGGAGCCTTTCACCATGTCGGCAAACTTGTTCCCAATGTCGAGAGGCGAGGTTATGTATCTCCACAGAATGTTTGACCCAGAGACATTTGGAGCGTATTTCCCGAGCAATTCAACACATCGATCGGCTTCTTTTTCTCGGATGCGATACCACTTTTCCGCTCCACCATCTTTGAGGTCATATGGAGCGTGCAACGAGATTAGGGCCGTGTGTTTCCCAGGGGGCGCCTGTTTGGGATCATGCATGGACGGAAAACAGCAGTTGAATCCTCCTGGGAACATCTCGCCGCTGTGGATGGCGTCATAATGCTTGATAAGATTGTCAAGATTTTCGTAACCAAGTACGGTGATCAGCGCGTTATTCATGTCTGCGTTTTGTGCGGCCGCTTTGAATTGAGGCGCTTCATCCAGCGCTAGATGTACATGGAAAAGGCTCGATCTTTCCCACTGCCAGTCCTTGAGTCTGGTTACGAAGGTTGGATCGAGATTGTTGTCCCCCACATACTTAAAAAATGTTTGAAATGGGTCTAAGCTGCTTGCAACGAATTTTCTAGCCTTGTAGACAACGCCGTCTTCGAGTTCCACGCCGGCAGCCGCTCCATTTTCCAGTATGATTCTTTTTATCGTGACAGGGGAAATGATCATCCCACCGTTTCGATAAAGGACCTTGGTGAATAAATGAGCCAAGTGGTGTGATCCGCCTACCACAAGTCTGTAGTTAGTGGCCCTGTTGATCAGGAGGGGAACCAGATAACTCACGCCTTCGAGATCATAGTTAAGTCCCCACATGCAGGACAGGTAAAGGAACATGGTTCTAACCCGATCATTTTCGAACAGGTCATTGACTATGTCTCTCGGGGTTTTTTCCGTGTAAGCGGTGATTTCCCGGCCAACATCCGTGGCCACCAGCTTGATCATCTGTTCAAAAGCCGGTTTCGCCATTTCATAGGTAGCCGGTCCGAGGAAATCTTCCGTTAATTCCTTAAATCTGACTTGGATTTTACTGTAAGTTTCGGCGTCTTTTTTTGAAAATTGCGCTATGGATTCGCACGTTTTTTCGACATCCTGATACAACCTCAATGATGAGCCGTCAGCGAAAGGCATCGCCATTACCAGAGATGGGAACGCGAACTTAAGATCATAGTCCTTGGTTAAATAGTCATCAAAATCGATCAAGGGGGGAGCATAATCTACCATCGGCATATAGACAGCGTGCGTGTTGTGAAGGAATCCCGGTAAGGTCACTTGTTCCGTCGCCAGCCCTCCTCCCGCCTCAAAACGTTTTTCCAAAAGAAGAATCTTCAGGCCGGCTTTGGCGAGATAAGCCGCCACAGTCAGACCATTAGGGCCGGCGCCGAGGATAATCCCGTCGTACTCTTCAGCCATTCTCTGGTTCCTCCTTGCTAGGGGTAAAGTTGGAACGTGGGCGTTTGGATCCAGAACACGAGTTATTGCGCCGAGCCTGGAAGGTAGAGCGCAACACAATTGTTTATCAGCTCATGTTGAGTACAAGACCACAGTATTTTGCTTGACATGTCAAATCACTAAATTTTATGCTTTTATAAGAAAAACTTATATTTCGGGAATGACGGACATGGTAAAAGAACTTAATCTCAACCAACTGAGAGCCTTCTATGTGGCAAGTACCTGTGGGAGCATTTCCCTTGCGGCGGAAAAACTGTTTATCAGTCAACCGGCGGTAAGTATGCAGATTAAAGCCATGGAAGAACAATTCGGCGTTCGTCTGTTGATAAGAAAGAAAAGGGGGCTTGAATTAACAGAGACAGGCCAAAAAGTCTTTAAAATATCTGAAAAGATATTTGGGTTCGTCGCCGAGGCGGAACGCCTGTTGAATGCCAGCCATAAGGATTCCAGAGGCATTCTTAAAATCGGAAGCACAAAGACCCTGGTGCGTTATCTCATGAGTCGATACATTTTTGAATTCCGTGAAGCTTATCCAACTGTCCAGATTCAGATTGATGAAGGAAGTTCAGAAGAAATGATTCGAAGCGTTCTAGAAGATCGAAATGATCTAGCCATAGTTGGGAGGCTGAAATATGCTGAGAAGTTGAAAGTAATTCCTTTTCTTCAGGACGAAATTATCCTTGTGACGGCGCCCAGTCACAAATTTTGTTCCCGCCCGGCTGTTTCAATTCAGGAATTGAGGAATGAAAATCTGATTCTACGGGAAAAGGGGTCCGGCACTCGTCAGCTTGTTGAGGAAATATTTGAAAATCATGGTTTTGCTCCTTCAGTGTTTATTGAAACAGGGAATGTAGATTTTATAAAAGAACTGGTTGAGATGGGAAAAGGTATCGCCATGCTGGCGCGTATGGGAGTTGAACCGGACCTGCGGGAAGGACGTTTGGCTGTAATTCCTCTTTCGGAAGGACCTTTCATACTAGGAATTGATGTGATAGTGAATGGCAAAAGAAATCTTTCAAGCGCCGATATTGCTTTCCTCGAGTTCCTGATCCCCGTTCAACCTCTCTTATGATACGGCGTCATTCCGTGAAAGGAATGTGACAATGAAAACCCACTCAGAATGCCTTTCCTGCTTGATGAAACAGTCTACTGCTTTGTTAGGGCGTCTTAATCTTCAGGAAAAAACTAACAACAAAATTATAGAGGATATATCGAGAGTTATAGGCGAGACTGATCCAACACAATCGCCACCGGTGTTGATGGGGGAAATTCATCGGATGATCAAAGACGTTACTGGCCTGGTTGATCCATATGAGAAAGCCAAGCAAAACTGTAATCTTAATGTCATGAAGTTCAACGATGATTGGAGGGAACTGATCGACGGGTCTTCAAATCCTCTCCTGAGTTCTGTCCGCCTGGCGATTGCAGGTAATACTATCGACTTGGCTGTTGACCCAAACGCGGATCAGGCAAACATTAAAACCGCCGCCATGGAATCATTAGCAGCCGTAATTCCTGCTTTAGTTTTGGCAAAATTCGTGAATGATGTGAATAACGCCTCAAAAATACTGTACCTGGGAGATAACGCCGGAGAAATTGTATTCGACCGGTTACTTTTAGAATTACTGCCAGGCGAGAAAATTACTTTTGTCGTCAGAGGCCGACCTGTGATCAACGACGTGACAATACTCGATGCTCAAGTGACTGGAATTACAAGTTTGGTAAGAGTTATCGACAACGGGTCAGACTTGCCTGGTACCGTGCTTTCCATGTGTAGCGAGTCATTTCAGAGAGAATTTCATGAAGCTGATCTGGTAATCGCAAAGGGTCAGGGAAATTTTGAATCACTTAATGAAGAGAAAAAGAACATCTTTTTTCTGTTCAAGGTCAAGTGCAGTGTAGTGGAGGAGATCACTGGTTATCCAATCGGTACCCACGTGTTTATGAATATGCATAGCCTATGAACAGACACAATTAACAAGACCCCGAATCTTCTCAAACCTGACCGGGGATAATTGTATTCGGCCCCAATAACACCGGTTTCCTGCAACGAATATGGACATCCGTCTCAGAAAAGGCGATAAAGGTACAAGAGCGAAGTAGCGCCAAATAAAAAACGTAATAGTTTCTTTGGAAAAGGCTATCTAAACATGGATTGGAAATGCCCGAAATGTGGAAAAGATAAGATTGTCGAGGTTTGCGCTGGGGCTAAAGTCTCCTCAGAAATTGTCTTCGTTGACGGTGAGATCGAACATGGAGACATACGAATTGAAGACTGTGACTTTGTTGGGTACGAATGCGGCAGTTGTGGATATCGCTTGCCGGCCACGTGTGAATCGGGCCTGTTGGATTACCTTGAATATCAGCGGATATGCGATATTATCCAGTAGTAACAACATTTTTTTGACCTTGATATTTTGTGGCCGTTTGGTCCGGATGGAGCCTCTGCGCATGACAGTAAACGAAAAGTTGTTATTCGACTCTCTTAAACAACTAATGGCGCTGATGGGAGATATCACTAATTCTGCGGACGCCTCAGCCTATGTTGCGGCCAATAAGGATTATATCGATATGGCAAAATCCGACGCCAATGACGCTTTGGCGGCATTAGACCCTTCATTTGCCCCTACATGTGTGGGAGATTCCTGCAAATTTTCCTTTTGACCGTTTTATAACTCTTACTGTTGTACCTTTACAAATAACGGCTCAGCCTCCCAAATTTCGTACCAGAGGAGGCCTACGAGACTCCTTTCTAGATATGACAAGAACGTCTGAAGCCAAACGTGGGTTACTTGTTGCCAGCCGTTTCGTGGTTTCCCTGTACCATCTGTATCTTTCAAGATTCCTCATTAACCGTATGCGATTCCTGAAAATCCTGAACCCGGAAACACCCTGAATCTTGAATCCCGCAGATCTAATTTCTTCAAGGAGAGAATCGAAAGAATAGAAATTGATTCTGGAAGCTCTGGCAGCTATTTTCCAATCACATTGGCTGTCAAACGATACGGCTTCTCGAGATTGGTATATTCTTCGGCCTAATTTCTTAAAAAAAGACAGAAAATTGGGGATAGTATATATGGGGTTGTACACGTACAAGATTCCCGAGGGTTTGAGGATGTCGAAGAGTTCAGCGAGAAGATCGGAGGCGTTTCCCAAGTACATGAGGATTTCGTTTAGGACAATAGCGTCTGCGCTCGATGCCCGAAGGGGGAGCTTTTCGATAAGATTCGCCTGTATAAGACCCGAATAGGCCCCACTTTGGGCCGCTTGTTTGAGTTCAGACGGCCACAGTTCAAGTCCGTACCACTCGATATTCGGAATCCCTCTACTGAAGAGACCCATGTTTCCAGGGCCGCAGGCCATGTCCAAGACTCTGAGTGACGCATGAGGCTCATCCAGAGAATATTGCCTCAAAGATTCCCTTATTTGAGAGAAATGGGCATACTTGAGTTTAGATTCAAATTTATTGTGAACCTCTTGATATAGCAGGCGCCTCTCCTTGAATAACCCAGCTTAACGGCTGTGATGACCCCAACACGTAAATTCAATGACTGCAAATTATACACGATATTGGCTGGTTATCCAATGCGCCAACAGTTATCAAAAATATACTTGAATATGGTTGGTGGATCACGTGTTCAGGTCTAACGCAACCAAGACGAAATCATTAAATTCAGGCGCAGACGATATGTTCATGAAGGGGGCGATCTCTGTTTGAGATAGGTCAATGACTTCGCTTTTTTCGAGCAGAAGTCCTCTTCGGACGAAATAGAGGCCTAGCCGTTCGACCAGCTTATTGTACAGTTTAATTTTAATGAACCCATCATGAATTTGATGGCTTTTGTTTTCGCCGGAATAGCTGATAGTTTCGCGCATGGAACTGTAGTAACCTCCACGACGCATGGCAGCCCCTACAAAACCCGGCATTGGTCCTGACAGGGCTAGTTCGCAGCGGTCTGCGACAATGGCTGTATCGATGTTGTCGACGGCCTTTCCGTTCAGGAAAACGGTCGCAATTTCCTTTTCGACGAAATCCGGAGTGAATCGGAGTTGGTCTTCAAGCAACTTTCTGATAGTTACGCCAGTGACAGCTTTGTGCCAAAATCCCTTTTGGAGAACCGGGCTTAGTATGCGAATCGCCTTTGCGTCATCCATGAGCATCTTCCTGAACCTAAAGGCAAATCCGCCTCATAGAGCGCGGATTAGCCTAGAATAATTGTATCAACGGGTCCTTAGTGTGAATTTGGCGACAGCGGAACCGATAGGTCTGTCTAAAAGTTAAAAACCTGATCCAACTCCGCGTCCGTGACCTTGAATTTGATGTTGTGAGGAGGCAGAGCGTCTCTTGTGAAGAAAGCGGGTAAACGATCATGAGCGGACGTGAAACCAGCCCTGCTGTTAAAGTCGCGTTCGTTCTTCAGAATACTCTTACCTAAAGCCGCAACGTCATCCCCAGTAAGATTCAGCCCATAAAAAGCGTTGATCATATCGATCAAGGCCTGGAATGTTTCAGGTTGGTCAAGGACTGCAAACGCAATGAATAGGCACATTCCTGTCGCGTCAACCGCTGCGGTAGCAATCTGCAGGTTTCTGGAAAGTTCCACTTGTCCTTCCGGCGCCAGAGCGTCGGTCTTACCGCCAATACCAAGGATATTTGATCCTACCGCGTATCCAGCGGTATGGTCCGCGCCCATCGGGCTCGTGGCGTATGTGACCCCCATCCCCTGGACAGCTCTGGGGTCATAAGCAGGCAAGGCCTGGTTTTTCACTACCGGTACGCGCTCTACTCCGAACACTTTGCCGGTCACAGCGGCCCCACTTCCGAGTATTCTTCCTAAATCAGTGCCTTTTCCAACTTGATTGACGAAATTTAAAGCTGCTTCGCCATCTCCAAATTTTGCGAGCCCAGCTTCCATGGCGACCCCTATAGTCGCGCCCATCTCAATAGTGTCGATACCGTAATCGTCATCCAGGCGATCGAGCATCGCTATGGTGTCAAGGTCGTCAATTCCGCAATTGCCGCCGTGGGCCCAGACAGTTTCATATTCGGGTTGTTTCGTAAGATATTGACCGTATTTGTCCATATATACGCCGGAGCATCTTATGACACAACCGCGATGGCATCCGTGAGTAGGGTTGCCCCCTCGCTCTGTTTCCATGGCAGCCTGAGTCTCTCCGCTAATCTTGGTGTGCCCCTCAAATCGCCCCCACATAAAGTTATGAGTAGGATATCCTCCAGCTTCGTTCAAAACGTTTGTCAATACATTGGTACCGTAAGCCGCAAGACCTTCTCCCGTTACGGGATGTTTCTTCAGACCTGCGACCCATTGCTTGTTAGCTTCTTTGAACTTCTCTGGATTCTTTGGTGGTCTCATGGACAAACCACTGTCGTCAAGGATAATAGCCTTGACTCCCTTTGAACCCATGACGGCTCCGGTTCCTCCGCGGCCGGCGTGTCTGGTTGGACGACATTCCATATCCGTGCATGCGATGGAGGCCGCCGCCAATTTCATTTCGCCAACCGGGCCGATCGACATGTAAGACGCCTTATCGCCATACTTGTTTTTCAGCTTTTCAATTAAAGCGTAATTGCCTAGTCCTTTCAAACTGTTGTTGGCTTCAATCTTGACACCCTCTTTGTTCACAAAAATTGTGTAGAGGTCATTGCTTAGAGGCCTTCCCTCTAGGACAATGGCGGCGTAACCCAGCCTGGCTAGTGTTTGAGAGGCCATCCCGCCGGCGTTTGATTCCTTTATCCCACCAGTCAGAGGACTCTTGCATCCCACAGACAAACGGCCTGAATTTGCCGCTATTGTCCCGCTTAGCATTCCAGGAGCTATCACCAGCTTGTTTTCTTCCCCCAATGCGTGGCACAAAGGTGGGACCTCTTTTGCAACGATGGCCGATGTCAAAGCCCTGCCACCAAGTCCGGCATATTCTCCTACTGGGAATATTTGAGCTTTAGGGCCTCCCTCAGCTCCCATGTCAACACGGATAATTTTTTCCATGGGTCTTCCTCCACTGATTAGATATGACAAGATGGGAAAAGGAAAATTGATTAAAATAGTTCCCGGGTAAAACTCCCCGGGAATAAATATCGATATGATCTGATGATATGGTTTTAGAGATAATGAGTCAAGAAGAAATAGGAGAAAAACGTAATAATATTTAGCTGTTATGCCTAATTAGACATAATCGTAGGAGATAATTTGCAACTTGAGAGTGCGGTCTCCCTTTACCGATCACCCTCCAGCTATTGTAGGAAAAGCAGCTAAACGGTCGTCGTCATTCAACCTCTGTGTTTTGGAAACGGACCTCCCGTTCACTAGCAATATCAACTTCAGGTCGGACGGTATGCCCATTTTAACCATTACGTCATGGACTGTCGAGTCGCCAGGAATGTCTAGGTTCATGACTTCTCCGGCCGATGACCCCGCCACGAACCGTGTCAAGGAGGCGTAAAGAACCAGATTAATTTTCATCAGCTCGCTTCCTCTGAGAAGATCTCTTCACATTTTCGCACAGCCTCGGACATTATTTTTTTGATCGAGGTCTGACTTCTTTGAGCCAATTTTTTGCAGTCCTCATACTCGGGACTGACATTTACAATTCTACCCTGGAACCGGGCGATTTTGACTCTGATCGTTCCAAACCTTGTATTCATATCCTCAATGGAGCGTTCAGCTACGATACGGTTTTCAACTCTCCACCTGAGTCCGATGGCCGTAGTCTGATTGAAAATTAGTTCAGCCATTTCCTCTATTTTCTCAACAGGGCAGATCATCTGTAGGCACGAACCAGGCCTGTTCTTTTTCATGTTAATTGGTTGGATTCCTATGTCCAGGCAGCCTCTATCCAGGGCAAGGCTAATCATATAGTCATAAAGCTGAGGGTTCATGTCATCAATGTTGGTTTCTATGACACCCACCAATGTAGAAGTAGAGTCTGAAAAACCGCTAGGTTTTTCCCCAAGTGTGACTCGCATGATGTTTGGCGTTTCCAGATCTCTATCACCGGCGCCGTATCCTATGGATGCAACGACCATATTGGGCATGTGACTGAAACCTTCACACAGTGTGGTAAGAATGGCGGCTCCAGTTGGTGTGATCAGTTCAGCCTCCACACCAGAGGAATATATTGGTTTGCCTTTTA
This sequence comes from Desulfomonilaceae bacterium, assembly GCA_041662605.1. Taxonomy (NCBI): domain Bacteria; kingdom Pseudomonadati; phylum Thermodesulfobacteriota; class Desulfomonilia; order Desulfomonilales; family Desulfomonilaceae; species Desulfomonilaceae bacterium. The sequence goes on along the minus strand of JBAZSD010000004.1, from coordinate 154,536 downwards.
GCAGTTCCAGCGTGGCTGGAGCTGGGACAGGGAGGATGCCGTGAGCGCATTTTACGGTCCCTCCGCCTACGTTGACCTTCGAAAAAAAAGCATGGTCTATCCTGAGCCACTTGAATCCTATTACCCCACCCACTACGTCGATCAGCGAATCGAGGGCCCCGACTTCATGAAGATGAGCGCCCTCAACCGGGGTCCCGTGAACCGAAGCCTCCGCCGCTGCAAGCCGTTCAAACACCATAATGCTCTTGGTTTTGATTTCTTCATCAAGACTGCTTTCTAGAATAGTCTGATAGATGTCGCTGATGTGGTTCGCGTGAGGTTCATGCGCATGCTCCACCTTTACAATTGCCTTGGCCGCCCTTAAACCGGCTTTGAGAACTTCGAGCTTGTCTATCTGATATCCGTGTATGTTAAGGTTAGAGAGTTCTGTTCTTAGAACCTCCAGCGGCAGCCCTAAGTCCAGGAACGCTCCCAGGATCATGTCCCCGGAAGCGCCCGAAAAGCAGTCAAAATAGGCGATCGGCATGTTGTTCTTCCTGAGGGGTTGAGAATTAAGCGCGTGACCGGCTAAATTTCCATTCTGTGGAGCCAATAAGTGTCAGAGAGGATCGACGATAAAGCAATCAAGGTGTCAGAGAACTTGGTTGTCGTTGGTACACATTAACCGATTTGTTATGGTCGGCAAGGTTGCTCGAAAATTGGTGGCTCCCATCATTCTTGGCCACAAAATAAAGATAATCGACGTCCGCAGGGTGTACCGCAGCGATCAGAGATTCCTTGCCGGGATTGGCTATCGGTCCTGGAGGTAGGCCCCTGGTCTGATATGTGTTGTAAGGTTGTTTTCGATCCAAGTCCGCTCGTGTAATTTTTGCTCCCATTGGTTTAATGCCGTAGATGACAGTCGGATCACACTGAAGTTTCATGTTATGTCGCAGCCTGTTGTGAAACACCGCCGATACCAGGGCATGCTCATTTGGTTTGGCTTCCTTTTCGATAAGAGACGCCAGGGTTACCACCTGCAATGGGGTCCAGCCGTATTGATCAGCAGTTGAGCGAACGTATTTGTCATAGACAGATCGGAATCTGGAAACCATCTTCTGTACGACAAATTTCAGGTTCGACTTCTCCGACGGCCGTACAAAATAGGTGTCTGGAAACAGGAACCCCTCCAAGCTAGACGCATGAATGTCCAACTCGCTCAGGAATTCAGAGTCGGTCGCTAACCTTAAAAAATCTTTTCTTGACGAGACACCCTTTTGTTCGAATAGATCCGCGATTTGAAAGATATTGTATCCCTCAGGAATGGTTATGGCATAAACGAGAGTTTTTCCCGAAATGAGTAAATCCAGAACATCGCCAGGGTCGCTATGTGTCTTGAGCAAGTAATCTCCAGCTTTTACATGCCGCTGCTCACCTCTGATAAAAGCAATAATCTTAAAAACTAACTTGCTGGATATTACCTCATTGTTCTGAAGTATGGCTCCCACCTCATTAAAAGAGGCTCCCTTTGGAATGGTTACAATGATCTCATGGATGGGCTGTTCTTTTTGCGAAGGCTTTGGAAGTAAATGATTCACGATGTCCGGGAGGCTCTTGTAGAGAAAGTGACCTCCTATCGCCAGAAAAAGAATCAGAATAATTGCCGACGCCGTTCTAATTATAGATATGACGGGGACTTTCATGATGCAGAACGGGCCTCGTTGCGTCGACGGTCAAGATGCCCCTGAAGTATCAGCGCGGCTGCGATTCTGTCCACCAATTTTCTGCGTTTAGCGCGGCTCATGTCAGCTTCCAATAAAGTCCTTTCCGCAGCGATGGTCGTCAGACGTTCATCCCACTCAAACACAGGCACACCAGCTTTTTGTAGCAAAAGGCCATTGAATTTTCTCACTTTTTCTACTTGTGGACCTTCAGAGCCGTCCATATTGTACGGTAGACCGACAACAATCTCTGTTACGCTATAATCCCTCACAATTTCAAGGATGCTTATAATATCCCGCTCAGCGCCGGTTGAAGATATGGTTTGTAGAGGCTGAGCAATCAAGCCGGACTCATCGCTGATTGCCACGCCTATTCTTTTTGATCCAATGTCTAACCCCAAGGCTCTCAAAAACATGCCCCCATTTTCGACAATTCAGATAAGCTGTTCAGATGAACTCTCAAAAGAGCGTTTAATCAATTATAATTGTCGTGTCAAGCTTCGGCGCCTCTGAGAATGAAGTCTGGCCGCTTCGTTGGGAACCAAGCGGAGCGCTCCCTACAAGGTCTGATCGAGCCCGGTCATAGAGGAGACGCTTTCGAAATGGTTGGCCAAGTGATGATGAGGTTCTTTGAAATTAACGATTGCTTTAGCGACTTCCAAGATGTAATCGACATCTTTTTCGTTGGAGTAGGGTATGCACTTTTGAGCCTCTATAGGCAAAGTGGAGCCTCTCAAACGCTCTGGAATGCGGCCGATTCGGACACCCCGCAATAAACGTTCAGGAAGCTTTGAGATTGCTTCGTTCGATATCAGGACAAGATTCTCATTTTCCGAGACAAACCCAAGGCCTGGGATCTGTTTATTCTTTCTTCCCACTAGGGCCTTTAAGCCCGACCTTAATAGCTGGTTCAGAAGGGTTAATCGTAGTCGAATTTCCGCTATCTCAATAACCCCTTCCATAGCTTGTCTGCGCTGAATTTGGTCACCTACTATCAGGGCTTCCTCGAAACTGTCCAACGCTTCGAACAAAAATTTTCTCGATAGATTGGATCTTGCCTCTATAAGCATGTTTCTGGCTTCTGGTTCGTCAAGTGATTCAGGATCGAAAGCCTTCCCGTAACATTCTACGGCTGAAGAAAGATCACCTTTGTCCAGAAACTCCCGCGCTTTCGCAATGTATGACAAATCATCTGTATTGGTTTGCATTTTACGACACTCGCCAGATTGTGGATTTAGTTTAGTGGGATTCCCCGGTTAAAACAAAACGCATGCATGAATCTAATATTGGCGCCTATATTTGACATTAACTGACAACCGCCCTTAAGCTCAGGAATCCGAATCACTATCTGTTTTCATGGATGCCGAGAAACTCCAAGTGTTTCTTAGTAAACAGAAATAATTCGCAGAATCGTAATTTCGGATACAAATAAAATAAGTAGTAAAATAAACAAATCAAACGAGCAGTTATGCTCAGTTAGTGAAGCGATGCATAACATATAGATGTTAACTAATCAACATTTTTTGTATTAGATACATCCTGTTTTTTAGGTATATCATTTAAGAAGTTCAACTGAGCCGAGATCGGTTATACTTGTTGAAGCGGCGCCACTAAGATGATAGGACTGCTTGAGAAACAACACTGAGCCTGAGAAAACCCCTTTTTAAACGGGCGTTCGGTTGAAGAGTCATTTTGGAAGTCCTTACTGGTTAAGAGCTTTTCGATGGATAAGATGGGTGTAATGAAAATAAGGGATTTGATGAGATATCTTCCGGTTTTGTCGATAGTTCTCGTAGCCGGAACGTTACTTGTAATCGTCATCATTTTCACGATTAGGAATATAAACGCGCAGAATCAGAGAATGGAGGAGTTTACCTTACGACAGGGGATTTCAGTTATTAGAACGCTTGAGGCCGGCACGAGAACGGGCTTCATGGAGGGCGACTGGGGGATCGAGTATTTACAGATGCTTATTGAACAGGCGGCAAAGGACCCTGACGTGGCATGGGTGGGTCTCATAAATAGTGATGGGATGATAGTGGCCCATAGCGAGCCGGCTAAAATAGGCCTTCGGTTGTTAATGGGGAAAGAACTTCAGACAGTTCAGACAGTAATAAGAACCGGTGAGCCTCTTTCATTCAAGCGTGAATTGCCGGACGGCAGGACAATATTTGAAATTTGGAAGCCATTCACCCCATTTCCAGATCAGCTTGCCGAGAGCGAAATCGCTGCGAAGCACACGCGAATTGGTCAGGAATTGCTCAATCTGTTTGACAGAGAACAGAAGCAAGTTCTTTTTCTTGGCCTTAAAATGGATCGTTTCAAGGAAATACGGCGACAGGAGATCGTTTTCGCCGTATTTATGGGCGCAGTTCTATTCATAGTGGGCTCAGCCAGCGTTTATTTCGTCTTTGTAGTTCAAAACGCGTATTTAGTGAGAAGAACCCTTGATGAGATGAGAACATATACCAGAAATGTTCTTGAAAGCATGGCAAATGGACTTATCACGGTAGATCGAACCTTAAGAGTCGCAACATATAATCCAAACGCGCTTGAGATACTCCGGAAGACCAAGGAAGACCTGGACGGCAGGTTAATATCGGAAATTCTGCCGGTAGAGAATGAGATAAGGAAAGTTCTGTCGGAGCCTGATCTTATCTCCGAAAAAGAAGTTAAGATGAATGGAGAAGGCAAGAGTAAGAATTTTCTGGCGCTAACAGTTTCACCTTTGAAAGACCAGGAGTCGGCGACTCCTCGTGGGGCTGTGGTAATCCTGCGTGATATGACAATAATTCGGGAGCTTGAGCAAAAAGTTATCGTGAGTGAAAAATTCGCCGCTCTTGGTCGTCTATCTGCCGGTGTAGCGCATGAAATTCGTAATCCTCTAAATTCGATACGAGGTTTTATTCAGTACTTTCAAAAGAAGCTTTCTCTAGAGCCTGAAGACTACAGGTACACGGAGCTTATGTTGACTGAAGTAGATCGTCTCAATCGTGTCATTTCAAAACTATTGGCGTATTCCAAGCCTCGTGAACCGCGCCTGACGATTCGATCCGCCGAAGAAATTGTGGACCACTGCGTAAGAGTAGTCGAGCGTGAAGCGCGTGAGGCCGGTGTAGAAATCAATGTAGATCGTCCTGACCCCGATCTGCCTCTTGTCATGGTTGATTCTGATCAAATGACGCAGGTATTTCTGAACATTTTAATAAACGCTATTGAAGCTTCGCAACAAGGCGGAAAGGTCAGCGTAAGATTACAGACCGACTCGAGTGGTAGATTGCAGGTAGTCACCGAGGACAGCGGTGAAGGCGTCCCACGTGAGAATATCGATAAACTCTTCGACCCATTTTTCTCAACAAAGAAAAAAGGCACTGGGTTGGGCCTAGCGATTGTCAAAAGCATTATCGAGGGTCATGGTGGGGAAATAGAAGTTGAGTCGGATCATGGGAAGGGAACTAGGTTCATAGTAATCCTCAATCCATATGAACCACCTCAGGAAGTGTTCGTGGCCTTTGCCGGAGATGAAATCGCCTAGTGATTGTGGCTCCACAAAGGTTTGATCAGAGGCTCAGAATCATCGGAAAATGATCGTTCTTTGTTTGTAAAATTTATTCTTGACACCTTGGTGTTAGCGAACGGATGACACATGACTGGTCGACAGGCTAAAATTCTCGTTGTTGATGATGAACCATCCCAAAGAAAGATGCTCAAAGCCAACCTTTCTCTCGATGGTTACCAGGTTTTTGAGGCTGAGGACGGTAAAGACGCAATAGATCGAGTCTCTGAAGAGTTTTACGACTTAATCCTCATGGACAACCGAATGTCCAACGTTGATGGAATAGAGGCGCTTCGGGAAATAAAGAAAATATCACCTGGCATTCCCGTCATTATAATCACAGCTTACGCTTCGGTGGAAACAGCGGTGGAAGCCTTGCAGGCTGGAGCCCACGATTATCTGACTAAACCACTGGATATTGAAGAGTTAAGAATAAAAGTACAGCAAACCTTAGAGTTCTGGAGACTGAAAGAAGAAAATATTCTTCAGAAGAGGCGGATAGAGAATCTGTTCGACGCGTCCCAAATTATAGGACGTTCTCAAAAGATGAGGCAAGTTCTGGAAACTGTAGCAATGGTAGCTCCCACTGAAGCCTCCGTGCTAATTTTGGGTGAGTCCGGCACAGGAAAAGAATTGATAGCCAACGCTCTTCATCAGGGGTCATCCAGATCAGACAAGAGGTTTATCAAAATTAACTGCTCTGCTCTGCCTGAGACGCTTCTCGAAAGTGAACTGTTTGGACACGAAAGAGGAGCGTTCACAGGAGCTGTTGGAAGAAGACCTGGTAGATTCGAACTGGCCGATGGGGGTACAATATTCCTGGATGAAATTGGTGAGATGACTCCTTCTACCCAGGCCAAACTACTGCGAGTCCTTCAGGAGCGAGAGTTTGATCCATTGGGATCAACCAAGACTGTCAAGGTGGATATCAGGATATTGAGCGCTACGAACAAAGATTTGAAGGAAGAAGTGAGAAAAGGAGTCTTTCGGGAGGACCTCTTTTACCGGCTAAATGTAGTGCCTATTCATTTACCTCCTCTGAGACAACGTAAAGAAGACATCCCTTTACTGATTGAGCATTTTCTCAAGATTTACAACGAGAAGAACGGAAGATCTCTCAGAGGTTTCCATCCTAGGGCTTTGGATGCGATGATGCGATATTCTTGGCCAGGCAACATCAGAGAACTGGAAAATGTCGTGGAGCGCGCGGTTATATTGACTCGTGATGAGTACGTGTCATTGCCGGAATTGCCGGAAGCTATGGCCCGCGCAGCGGGAGATCCAGCTACATGGAAAGTCAAGGAGGGAATACGACCGGGCATGACCATTCGTGAGATGGAAAAGGAGCTTATTCTTGTTACGCTCGAACACAATGACAGCAACAGGACGAGAAGCGCTGCAGAACTCGGGATTACACGTAGAACCCTCCAAAACAAACTGAAAGAATATGGTATTGATCATCATGGATCGGATGCGCAACTGGACCAGACCGAAGCCCATTTGTAGACAGAAGTCTGCCAACCCGCCACATTCGGTTCTGAATGTTATTTGGAAGAACTGAGAAAAAAAATTGGGGGATTAATTCGAGGTTGAATCTGCCCCCAATTAGCAGAGGGTATGATAACGGATACGATTTGGGGACCTCTTAACTAGAGGGCTGCTGATTTGCAAATGGTCACGTGCTCCCGGGGGCTGTTGATATGGGTTCCGATGACGAATCGGCAGTAGGTTGAGCGCTGGGGGCAACTGTAACCGTGATGGGCGAATAAGTCGTGGGCGTAGCGCTTTCTTGAGTAGTGGCGTTTGTTGACACGGTCGTAGAGTCCACGAAGCCCGTTGATAGAGAACTTCCCAAAATAGCAGAAACCGATGGCGTGGCCAACGAAGTCGGATAAGACTCTCCCGAAACTTCCTGTCGGATTTTGTCCATCCGCCCTATGAGATCATTTGTCTTGCTGATTTGCTCCTCAATGGCGCTGAATGCCGTAGTCGATAATGTAGAAAGATCATTATTCATACGCGCCACGGATTGTTCAGCCTGAGCTTTCTGTTCTTCAAGTTGCTCTCTAAGGCGCTGCAGAAGTTCCATCTGCACGGCGAGGTCTTCCTGAGATTTTCTTATTTGTTCCCCAATCCGCAGCCTGGCAAGAGATATTTGACCATCAGTTGAATCCCGAGTCACTTTTATGCGCTCAATCTGGGTGTCGATAGCTGTTTTCAAGCTGTCGATGCGAGTCAACACATCGGCAGTTGTCTGGGAGTGGGCCAGTGAAGCGCCCATCCACAGCGCCAGTAAAACGGCGAACGCTTGGTAATGTATTTTCATAAGCATTCTTCCGATCATAAACATTTATTTGCAACAACCAGTAATAATATACCATTAATTACAATTTGTTACAATAATAAACTAATGTTTAGTATTATATATACGCAGGTGTCTGGATTCGGCTTCAAGTCTAATGGCGAAGAGGACCTATTAGTCGTTCAGTCTTGAGGCATACGCGGGGGCAATTATATAGTCTTCCAGCACGGATAGATAATTTTTGAATTCAGGATAGTTGACTAGGGTTCTTGATATGTGGGCAGCAGTCCTGGGAATTGCCGACAAATACCTCGAGGTCTTTTTTGCGTAGGTCTGATATCCGAAAGTCCCCAATGCTTTGATATTCCTCTGCAGAGACATCATGTCAAACACCCTAACGAAATGTTCTGTTTCACGTGTTTCTAGGAAATCAGCGCCTTGCAAGTATTGGGCAACTAGTTCCTGCGTCAGATCATCAGGCAGAGACACGTAAGAATCTCTAAGTAAAGACGCAAGATCATATTGCGCAGGCCCCATTCTTGCGTCTTGAAAATCGATCATGTAAAAACGATCATTTTTGAGAATCAGGTTTCTCGAATGATAATCTCTGTGGGTGAAAACCCGTGGTTCACTTGCCAGTTCGGTACAGATGTTCTCGAAGAACTGAAACAATTGGCGTCTCGCATTGCCTTGAAGAGTTTTCCCGGCCCATCCTCTGACGAAATGTTCCGAGAAAAATTCCATTTCCTGCATCAACTTCGCGGCATCAAAGGCCAGATCGAATGCCGTACAACGGGAGTCACTGATGGATGTCTGCCTGTGAAGGTTCAGAAGAGTTTCCAGAGCAAGGGTATAGACGTGTCGAATCTGCGGAAGATTTGCGTTTGAAACTACATTTTCCAGTAAATTATCTCCCAGGTCCTCAAGTATAACGATTCCCATCAATTGGTCACGCAGGTAGACTTTTGGAACCGGTAACCCAAGATCTTCAAGATATGTTTGAATTTCAAGAAAGTTCAATTCATTCTTAGATTGAGCGGTGGGTGAAACCATTGCAATTGCAGTGTCTGTGTTCAAAAAAGTTATCCTGAAGTAGGAGCGGGACGAAGCGTCGCCGACGAGCTTACTTACAAACGAGACTTCTCTCAATCTCAACGCTATTTTTCTGACTCTTTCAAGTGTGTTTGAGTCATCAGTCAATGAATGATTCTCCATGAGCAGTCGTCATTATCCTGTCGTGATAATTTCCATGAATCGAGACACCTTTGCCAAGAATGCAGCGCCTGATAGTTGACCCCGAACCCACGTGACAGTTGTCCCACAATATGGAATCTTCAATGTGGCAATGATCTCCGATGGAACATCCGCTTCCGACAGAGACATATGGCCCTAACCTCACACCGTCGCCCAGTATTGCGTCGTTGGCTACAAATATCTGAGGATCCCAGTGATAACGTCTAAAAAGCTTTTTTTGGGTACAAAGATAACGTGACGGCGTTCCGAGATCATTCCAATATCCGGTGACGGGGAATCCCATTATTTTTTGATCCAATGCTATTGCATTCTCATACGCCTCAGAAATTATGTCAGAGAATCCATTGGGCTTCATCAGACTGAAAATGTCTTTTGACAATACAGTGACGCCTGTGAATACATATGAATCTTCGCTGTCATCCTTTGTTGGCCGGGATCTGGGGAATGATCGAATCCTGCAGTCGGAATCAATTCTTATAGGGGTGTATTGATACGGCTGCCTCTGGGGGTACAAGGCCAGAGTAGCCATTGCTCGGTTCTTAATATGGAAATCAATAATAGGCTCTATGCTGAAATCAAAGAAAATGTCTCCATTTACCATGAGGAAATTCTCGTCGTCAAAAAAAGATTCATTCGACTTGAGACCACCACCTGTCCCAAGAATTTGGGTCTCGTAAGAATATGAAATTTCGGGGAGACCGAATTGGAATGATTCAAGCGCCTGTTTAATGGTGTGAGGAAGAAAGTGGAGATTGAGCCTGCTGTGTGTGATCCCTGAAGACGCAAGTTTTTGCAACGTTTGAGCAATCAGGGGCTTTCCGAGCACAGGAATTGCGGGTTTAGCCGTTTCTAGCGTTAGAGGTCTAAGGCGAGTTCCATAACCCGCTGTCAGGACCATTGCCTTCATGTTGATTTACGATCAGTGAGTATAGCGTTTCTCTGTCCATGCCGCTCGATGGCTAGATCTATCAGACTATCTATCAATCGGTCATAAGGCAGTCCTGAGACTTCCCAAAGTTTAGGATACATACTGATCGAAGTAAATCCAGGCAATGTGTTTATCTCGTTAACTATTAAGGTGTCATGTGGAGTTAGAAACATATCTATCCGAGCCAAACCACTTCCATCAACTGCTCGATAGGCCCTCAAAGCAGCGTCTTGGGCCGCTACGATCTGAGGCTCAGTCAGTTTTGCCGGTATCACCAGCTCCGCAGTGGCATTCAAATATTTTTCATCATAATTGTAAAATATGTTATGAGACACAATTTCGCCGGGCACGGAAGCTGAGGGAGTTTCATTGCCCAATACGCTGACTTCCAATTCTCGACCAATCACGCAATCTTCCACCAGAATTTTTCTATCATAGTTGGAAGCCAATTCTACAGCTTCTCTTAGCCCCGAGAAATCTGGCACTCTTGATATACCAACTGAGGAACCAAGATTGGCAGGTTTTACGAATAGAGGCATTGGACGATCCTTCAATTCCTCCAGAATGGGTTCAGGTGATCGTAACCAGTCAGACCTGTAGAACCAAGAAAATGGTCCAACGTTAAGTCCACTATCCCTGAAAACAGACTTCATCACAATCTTATCCATGCCCACAGACGACGCCAGCGTTCCACATCCTACGTATGGAATGTCCGCCAGATCAAGCAGGCCCTGTAAAGTTCCATCCTCACCGAAAGTGCCATGCAATACTGGGAAAATAACGTCAACAGGAAACGGCTCAAAACAGTTTTGGCTAAATAATCTAAGAAAGCCTTTGTGCTCGGGATCAGGCGAGAGGATCAATCTCTGTTCATCCTGCAAACATTCTGGTGGCGAAAAAGAGCTAATCTCTTCATTCCTTGCGTACCACGCGCCCCCCTTGGTTATGAATATTGGTATGGGCGCATACTTGCTCCTGTCCATGGCAGAGAAAACGGAAGCCCCTGATCTTAAAGAAACATCGTGTTCCGCGGATTTTCCCCCGTACAGTATGCCTATCCTAAGTTTGGAGTTAATCATCGGCCCTCCCGTCGGTTGGCTCTTAACAATCCGCCAATAGCACAAACTGTGGTATATAGGAACCTTTTTCAAGATCGTAATTGGATCTGTGAACAGATTACTCTAACCAGAGACAAGAAAATTCAACTGTTGAGGTTGGTTGCAACCTGAGCCTGATTATGCGAATAATTTATCATTGATTATGATAGTCCGGTTGTATCTGCAAGACCAATAACCCAGGAATGATTCGAGAGGCCAAAATGTCTCTTCGGGTAAGATCGAAAATCTGGATTGAAAACGACGATGGAAAACTCGTCATTGGAACCGGTCGTCTAAAAATACTCGAAGCAATTTTAGAAGTGGGTTCCATGAACAAAGCGGCTCAAAAGCTCAAACAACCGTTCCGCGCAGTTTGGGGTAAAATACGGGCGACTGAGGAGCGTTGTGGATTTAAGCTGGTTACAGCCACCAAAGAAGGAACCAGGCTTACACGTGAAGGTTTGGATCTTTTGTGGGCTTATATCAGGCTCAGGAACAGATGCGAGAAATTTACAGACACGCAGTTTCGAGAGCTTTTTGAGGATTTCCAAACACTCGCCGAAAAAGTGGCAGCGAGGGAGGAAAAAAACAGTGTTGACGAATCAGACTAAAGATACTCAGTTAATCGACCCGGCGTATCAAGAAGACTCGGGAAAATCGGAGTTGACTCAAGACTTTCCTATTACTCGGTTCGTAAACGGAGTCGCTAGCGCCCGTTCGATATCTTTAGCCAAGGAAACCCCTTACACCTTGTTTGTAAATGACGAAGAAATACTTTCGATTTCCACTTTACCGATCCAACTGGAGGAACTGTTCACGGGTTTTCTCGTCTCTGAGGGCGTATTATTGGATCCCGTGGAGATACTAAGCACCATGGTTGACCGAGCCGCCAGAATCGTTTCAATAGAATTAGACGTCCCGGAAGATCGTCTGGAGAGAATCAAGAAAAAGGGGATGCTCACATCAGGTTGCGCAGGAGGGATCGTGTTTTCGGTAGAAACTAGTGTGCAACTCAAATCTGAAGTTTTACATAGGATAGCAATCCCCGCGGAAACCATATCGAAGAGAATGAAAGAAGTAGACTTATTTCAGGGAGTTTACAGTATTTCTCGAGGCACCCACGCTTCGGCGGTAGCCTCATTGAGCGAAAACATAATAATACTTGAGGATATAGGACGGCACAATGCTATCGACAAAATAGTGGGGTACTGCTTCTTAAATCAAATTAAGCCGCATGACAAGATGTTGTTGACAACAGGAAGGATTACTTCGGAAGCTGTGTCCAAGGCGTCCCGATTTAGATTCCCTATCATTGTTTCTCGATCGAGCGCGAGTTCAACAGCGGTTAACATGGCCAGTCGCGCTCGTCTGGATGTGGTCACATACGCCAGAGCAGGTCGGTTCAATTTATTCGACCATGGCGCTACTCAGATAGTTCCTAGTTCGGAAAACCAATAAATTTTTTCTAAAAATGCTTTTGTGGCTTTAGTCAGGAATTTGTTGCAATTGTATTAACGGCCCAGAGCGGGACGTGACAAGCAGATCCAATCCGGGCCGTAATTGTAGTGATAGGATTTCAGCCGTTTGCAGCGGCTTTCATTTCACCTTCTGATGACACGGCCAGCTTTTCAACTCTAACAGCGCATACCTTGTACTCAGGAATTTTGCATATAGGATCGAGAGCCGCATTGGTAAGTACATTCGCGTTGGCTTCCATGAAATGAAAACTCATGAATATGGTTCCGGGTTCTACTACGTCCGTCACCAAAGCTTTTGTTACAACCTCTCCGCGGCGGGAGACGATTTTACAATCCCTGCCATTTGTCAATCCGATATCCTTTGCGTCGTATGGATGAATCTCAATGTGACCCTCGGGCATCTCGTTGTCCAGTGTAGGAGAATTTCGTGTCATGGTTCCAGTATGGTAGTGTGGAAAGAACCTCCCTGTTGTTAGTAACAAAGGATATTCTTCGTCGGCCAGTTCTTCAGGCGGTCGGTATTCTAGAGCGTGAAAGAGTCCCTTTCCTCTGGTAAACCTTTCTTTGTGAAGGATGGGGGAGCCTGGATGCTCTTTGGTCGGGCAAGGCCAAGGGATGCCCCCACTTTCCAGACGTTCGTAGCTCAAGCCCGCATAGCTGGGGGTGACCTGGCAGATTTCCTCGAAGATTTTTTCAGGGGACTCATAGCTCATGGGGAGTCCAAAACTGGTCGAAATATCACAGATAATGCGCCAATCAGCCCTAGCTTCACCAGGAGGCTCGATGGCTTTGCGTATGCGAAGCACGTTCCGCTCGGTGTTGGAAAATGTCCCATCCTTTTCTGCAAACGCCGATCCGGGGAAAACAACATCCGCGATCTTGGCGGTGTCGGTCAAAAAGATGTCAATAACGCACAGAAATTCCGCTTCCTCTAAAGCGTGTTTGACATGTCGAACATCCGGGTCGCTACCTAGAGGGTTTTCTCCAAGAATCATCATTCCTTTTACAGATCCGTCTTCAAGACCATGCATCATTTCCATGATCGTGAATCCGACCTTGGATGACATCTGGGAGCCCCAGAATTCCTCAAATTTCTTTCGGTTATTCTCATCAGTCACAACCTGGTATGCGGGATAAACATTGGGAAGCCCTCCCATGTCGCAGGCGCCTTGAACGTTGTTTTGTCCACGTAGAGGGTTCACCCCGCAGGAAGCTTTGCCAATCTTGCCCGTCAACATTGACAGGTTGGCCAATGACTTAACATTGTCAACTCCATGGGAGTGCTGCGTGATCCCCATAGCGTACAATATTGTGGATTTTTCTGATGACGCGAACATTACCGCTATGTTTTCAATTAGATCGGCCGAAATTCCAGTGATTTCCGCCGCTCTCTCGACAGGATAATTCTTTAGGGTTTCTTCGAGTTTTTCAAACCCTTCAGTGCGCTCATCAACAAAAGCCTTGTCATGGAGATTCTTGGATATAATCACATTCATCATGCCGTTCAACAAAGCTACATCCGACCCCAACTTTTGTCGAACATGGACATCGGCTATTCCAGTGAGGTGAATCTTTCTTGGGTCCGCAACAATGACTTTAGCCCCTTTCGCCTTTGCCCTGTAAATTCTGGTGGCGATTAAGGGGTGAGCCACCGATGTATTTGACCCTATGATAAAGATACAGTCAGCGTCCTCTATTTCGGGGATCGAGTTGGTCATGGCTCCACTTCCGAAAGCGGCGGCAAGACCTGCCACCGTGGAAGAGTGTCAAAGGCGTGCGCAATGATCTATATTATTGGTTCCAAATCCTACTCGACAGAACTTCTGGAAGAGGTAATTTTCCTCATTGCTGCATTTTGCCGAGGTGAGAAAGGCCATGCTGTCTCCACCGTATTTGGACTTGATTTCCTGGAGCCGGGACGCCGTAAAGTTAAGCGCCTCATCCCAAGAAACTTCTTGCAAGACCCCTTCTTTTTTCAATAAAGGTTGGGTAAGCCTTTTGGGGCTCTGTACAAACTCATGGACATTCCAACCCTTTATGCATAGCTTTCCCTGATTCATTGGGTTTGTCTTGGAAGGCACTGTACCGGTAATCTTACCGTCCACAGTTTCCAGCAGCATCTCGCATCCACATCCGCAATAAGGGCAGGTTGTTCTTACATATTTAAGATCCATCACGCCGTCACCTCACAGGAGTTCACGCTGTCCACCTCCGACCAGCATAAAATAATGCCGCGGTGGAAGAAAATTAAGTGTGACAATCAAAACAAACGAGACAAATAATTTCGATTAAGTTCTATGGACATACTAAAACCGAAGTAGAGATCAATGTATCACTCGCTCTGTTTCTAATCAAGACACAATCAACGGCTAAAGGTTGGGGATTCGACAAAGAATAGGCAAAAAAAATTGCCGAGCTTAACGGTGGCTCGGCTTTAGGAGGTAACGAAGCGTTGAGGTTTTTAGTCATAAAGCTTCGCTTTAACTTATAGAGGTATTATATCAATAATTAACGTTATTGTCAATTCTGCGCTCTAAATTACTTATGTTACCCACTGAGTTCCAACTAGATATAGTAGAGCGAGTCTGAAGAAAACATCAAGTCATTAGCCTATAGATTGAAAGAGCTGCTGTAATAATTACTTAAGTTTATGTGAACCTGATGAGCCGGTTTTCACAGTGGAACGCGATCCAATGAGCCACCCCAATATTATAACGTTCATAGCCAAACTGCCGATTTCAAGAAACTGTGTAAGACCAGAATCGAGATAGCCTTCGTCCGCCATACGCAAAACGTGAAAACTAAGAATAGGAGTATCTATAATGAGATAAACTATTCCTGCCGCTAGAGAAATCGCCTTCTCGTTCCAAAAAGCCACCCCAAGGACAAATGCCGGAATCATGGCTATTGCAAAGTAAAAAATCTCGAAAGAGGCGGCGGTTGAATAGGGGGTTGGATCTAGGCCAAGCATGTAAAGATAGCATAAATAAAGAAAACTCTTGAGATAAAACCAAAGTCCTGCGAACCAAAAAACAAACGGGAAGCTATCTTCAAAACGTCTTTCAGGAAATAATTCAACATGTCTCAAATTGTTTATGCCTGTCATTTTACATCCCATTTTCCGTTTCAGTGTAAAGAGGGAACTTGCTACACATTTCTTTAACACTGTTCTTAATGCGTCCTATCACAATGTCATTTGATCGATTGTCCAGGGCTTCCGATATCCAAGACGCTATCAAGCGCATTTCTTCCGTTCCCATGGCTCGCGTAGTAACCGCTGGTGTTCCAATTCTTATCCCGGACGCCTTTCCCGGAGGCAGTGGATCAAATGGAATGGTATTCTTGTTAACTGTAATACCGGCTAATTCAAGAATTTCCTGAGCTTGAGCCCCATTAACATTTTTTTCGGTGAGATCTACCAGGACCAGATGATTGTCTGTGCCGCCGGATACTATGGAGAAACCGAGATTCATCAATTCTTCCGCGAGTGTCTGAGCATTACGTATAACTTGCGCCTGGTAGTCTCTGAATGTTTGTGTGGCGGCTTCTTTCAAAGCTACGGCCTTGCCGGCGATGACATGCATAAGAGGGCCTCCTTGCATACCGGGAAATATGCAGGAGTCTAGAACAGAGGCCCATTTTTTTCGGCACATCACGATGCCGCCTCTAGGCCCACGAAGGGTTTTGTGGGTGGTAGTAGTCACAAAGTCGGCGTACGGAGCGGGGGAAGGATGGAGACCAGCGACTACAAGGCCGGCGATATGAGCGATGTCAGCCATCAAAATAGCGTCCACTTCCTTGCATATCTCCCCGAATATAGAATAATCAATGATCCTGGGATAGGCGCTTGCGCCGGCAATAATCATTCTTGGTCTAAATCTTATTGCGAGATCCCGGACCATGTCATAATCTATCCGATGATCTTCACGTCGAACGGCATAGGGAATAACATGGTAAATTTTACCGGAAAAATTCTTGGGGTGCCCCATAGATAAATGGCCACCGTGAGCCAAGTCCATACCGAGATAATTGTCTCCCGGGCCCATGACTGAAAAGTAGACGGACATATTTGCCTGGGTTCCGGAGTGGGGTTGCACATTTGCATGTTCCATCCCAAAAATTTGTTTGGCTCGATCCCTAGCCAGTTCCTCGATTAAATCAACGTTGACACAGCCTCCATAGTATCTACGACCAGGATAGCCTTCAGCGTATTTGTTTGTTAGAATGCTGCCTTGGGCTTCCATGACCGCTTTTGATGTGAAGTTTTCAGACGCTATCAATTCAAGTCGATATTCTTGCCGCAGCCTTTCCTGCTGAATGATGTCATATACTTCTGGATCAGTGCTTTGAAGTGAACTCATTTCGTTCCTTTATGGAAGCCTTGACTTGATGAGAGTCAGGGTGCTCTAGTTATCAGACATGTCTTTTGAAATTGTAACGTGCAAGGAATTTGGATGTCTCATGTCGGTTTAAGTCTTACGGTCCTGTAAACAAGGAGTTTCATGTGCAGATTGACTCAATCATGTCTACTCTTCCTTGATGCCGCCCACCTTCAAATTCGGTGGCGAGCCAAACTTCCAAAATTGATAAAGCAAGGTCTTGTCCCAGTACACGGGCCCCAAGGCACAACACATTTGAGTCATTGTGGGCTCTGCTCATCCTAGCATGATATTCATTTGCGCACAGCGCAGCCCTTACACCTTTGAATCTGTTGGCCGCCATGGACATTCCCAACCCTGTGCCACATATCAGGACACCTTTTTTTTCGACGTTTTGCTGGATTTTTTCGCACAAATCACGCGCAAATATAGGGTAATCACAAGAAGCCTCGGAAAAACAACCAACATCCACGGCTTCAAAACCCAACGCTGCGAGGCGTTTCTTGACAAGTTCCTTGAAGGCAAATCCAGCATGATCAGAGCCGACTAAAATATTTGCCATTCTACTGTGTTCTCCTCAGGAGAAGCGAGACGTTTTGCCCCCCGAACGCGAAGCTATTGGACAAGCCGAATTCCACAATCCGGTCCACACTCTTATTTGGCGTATAGTTAAGATCACACTCGGGATCAGGATCCTCAAGATTTATTGTTGGAGGAATCACACCCGTTTGCAGGGTCAAAGCGGTAAAAATAGCCTCAATAGCCCCTGCGGCTCCTAATGCGTGACCAGTCATGGATTTTGTCGAACTTATTGAAATGTCATAAGCCGAATCTCCGAATAGGCGTTTAATAGCCACGGTTTCAGTCTTATCGTTGAGTTCCGTGGATGTTCCATGAGCATTTATATACTGGACCTGCTCAGGCGATATCCCGGCGTCTTCAAGAGCGAGACGCATGGCTTCATAGGCACCTGCGCCTTCTGGATCCGGCATTACAATATGGTAGGCGTCAGAAGTGGCTCCGTAGCCAGCTATTTCTCCAAGAATCAACGCGCCTCTGCTTTGAGCATGATCGAAAGATTCCAGAATCATCATCCCTGCGCCCTCGGCCAGCACAAACCCATCTCGACCAGCGTCGAAAGGTCGGGAAGCCTTTTCCGGATCACTGTTTCTAGTAGAGAGAGCCCTTAATGCATTAAAGGCTGAAATAGCAAACTCACCCACAACCGCTTCAGTACCACCAGAGACAGCGACATCGGAAACTCCTAATGCCACAAGTCGATACGCCTCCCCAATAGCGGAAGCGCTTGAAGCGCACGCGTTGACCACTCCAAAATTGGGCCCCTTAAATCCGAATCTCATTGCAACCAAGCCAGGCAGCAAATTCACAACCGCCATAGGAATCATCAAGGGGGGCATTCTCTTCGGGCCCTTTTCTCTTAATACCTCTTGCCCCAACTGAATCGTGCTCAGTCCCCCAATTCCAGAACCTGTTATGACTGCATAACGGTAGGGATCCTCAGGTGGAGTCGTCAGACCAGCTTGCGCAACGGCCTGACACGCAGCTACAAGACCGATTTGCTGGTGCCTGTCCAGGCGTCGTAGTTCCTTGGCTGAAACTCGCGCCTCCGGATCGAAGTCGGATCGAACTTCACCGGCGATTTTTGTGATAAGTCTATGAGGGTCAAACGAAGTTATAGCCGTAATGCCAGAATGACCGTTTGTAAGTTCCTTCCAATTTTGGTCCACACCTGATCCAAGACAGGTGACCAATCCCATTCCAGTAATTGCAACCCTACGCCGCAAGCGTTCCTCCCGATCTTTCAAGAATGGAAGTAAAATCTAGGACTTCGTCTGGCTGGCTTTGATAAAATCGGCCACATCCTGAACAGTTCTAATCTTCTCGACTTCCTCATCGCTAATTTCCATTCCAAATTCGTCCTCAAGTAGGGCGATCATATCATAGATGTCCAAAGACTCCGCTCCTAAGTCTTCAACGATCTTTGAATCCAACCTTATGTTTTCCTTGTTTACGTCTACTAAAACTTCAGCGACGAGTTCCACGATTTTTTTCTCAATATCGTCCATACTGGATCTCCTTGAAATGTTGTCACTATGAACTAGAGCGAAAAATAGTTCCTAATGAAGGTCGGAACAAAAGTTTCGCGATTCATATCTTCATCTGCCTATTTACATATATAGGCCACCGTTAACTCTCAACACTTGACCGGTAATATAGTCAGCCATATTTGAACACAGAAAAGCGACTGCCAAACCAACCTCACGTGGCTGACCGAGCCTTCCCAACGGCACATGACGTAGAATCGTCTGGAGTTGATCCTGGTTCAATTGTTCTGAAATTCCGCTACATATCATTCCTGGGGCCACACAGTTCACAAGTATGTTTCGTGGAGCGAGTTCCCGAGCAAGCGCTTTAGTCAATCCTATTATTCCGGCTTTTGAGGCTGAATAGTTTACTTGCCCGGCGTTCCCAAGTTCTCCTGCGGTTGAGGAAATATTTACTATTCTTCCGTAGCGTTTTCGGATCATGGTCTTCGCTAAGGCCCTACACATGTTGAATGTCCCCGTGAGGTTGGTATCCAGAACATCTCGCCAGTCCGCGTCCTTCATGCGCCCGAGAAGACCATCCCTGGCTATGCCCGCGTTGTTGACGAGGATTTCAATGGACAACCTTTCACTGAGAGCCTTGATGATGTTCGAATCTACAGCCTCACTATCGGAAACATCGAATTTGTGGAGGCTACCCTGGCCACCTATTTCAGAAATTAATTCTAAAGTTCTTTTTGCAGAATCGTCGTCAGATCTGTAGTTAATTATTACGAAAGCGCCACAGAGAGCAAGTTGAACCGCTATTTCTCTTCCAATTCCCTTTGCCGCCCCTGTTACCAACGCCGTTTTGCCGTTAAGGTCGAGCAGGGTCGAGACTTGATTCATGAGATCGCTCCGACAAGATCGCCAATAGCCTGGACATCCTGAACGGCAATAACCGACACCGACCGGTCTATTCTCTTTATCAGGCCTGAAAGGACCTTTCCTGGACCGATTTCTACAAAGAGGCCCATTCCCATTCCTATCATCTTTCTTA
This sequence comes from Desulfomonilaceae bacterium, assembly GCA_041662605.1. NCBI lineage: Bacteria > Pseudomonadati > Thermodesulfobacteriota > Desulfomonilia > Desulfomonilales > Desulfomonilaceae > Desulfomonilaceae bacterium. The sequence goes on along the minus strand of JBAZSD010000004.1, from coordinate 134,737 downwards.
TACAGGATTCCCAAAGAACGGGGGACACTAACTGTTTCAACAAGAGAGATCTCATTTCGCCGGGACTTGTGGGATAAGGTTGAGCGTTATAGTTGGCTATAACGGGAATTCTCGAGGATATGAAACTAACACCTTCCAAACTTTTCTCCAGTGTTTGGGTCGCGGGTCCCATAAGTTTAGTGTGAAACGCGGACGAAACAGGTAAGCGGACAACGCGTGAACGCTTCTCTCTATTTAAGGCTTCAACAGCTCGATCAACTGCGTCAATTGACCCAGAGATTACACATTGGTCTGGAGAATTGTAATTGGCAATAGCCAGAACGGATTCCTGTCTGACAGATGATAGTATTTCACTTATCCTATCGTGTGGAACACCGATTATAGCTGCCATTCCGCAAGATCCAGGGGCCTGGGCGTTATTCATAGCCTCGGATCTAATCTTTACCAATTTTAGACCATCCTCGAAACTCAACACCCCTGCCGCGCACAATGCGCTGTATTCACCTAGAGAATGACCGACGGCTCCGGCAGGTTTGAGTCCGATTTTTCGCTGAATCAAACGCCATATCAGCATGGAATGGACAAATATGGCGGGTTGGGTATACACGGTCTGATTTAGGTCATCGCCGATTTTACCCTCCATTATTTGGCTCAATGGATAACCGAGGATCCCATCCGCAAACTCCAAGGTCTCGCGGGACTCAGGGTCTTGGGCCACCACATCTGAGCACATTCCGGGGAATTGCGACCCTTGTCCAGGAAACATTACGGCAATAGAAGAGTTACCCGGGGATGACAAATCGGTCGCCATTCTTTGAGTCACAGTTCGCTAGTCAACATTGAGGACTGTCCGGTTCTTATAATAACCACAGCTTGGGCACACCCTATGAGGAACCACAGGCTGGGAGCATTCCGGACATTTCGAAAGATTTACCGGAGTCAACTTGTCGTGAGTTCTTCTCTTATCACGTCTTGTACGGGAAACCCGTTTTTTGGGGACTGGCATTTTTGATCCTTTTCAAATCAATTATTCAATCTTGGCTTCAATGTAATGAGCTTTTCCCACCTTGAGTCAATCTCAGTTCCGTTGGAGCATTCGCATCCGTCGGCCCCCAAGACTGCGCCGCATTTTGGGCAAAGCCCAGGACAATCGTCTTTACACAATGGTTTCATAGGAATGTCCAGAAAAATTTCCTGGACAATCAATTCACCAATATCGATTTCATCGTTTTCAATCAAAATTTCATTATATTCTAATTTGGATTCCTGTTCATAATCATCGGCCTGATCTGAAGAGCTGGTTGCAACAAGATCAACATTCACAGAAATTGTCTGTTCATAAGGGCAAAGGCACCTGGAACATTTACACATCATTTTAGCTTCGACATCCCCGTGTATTAAGAATTTGTCGAAGTCTCTCTTGATTTCCACCCGGCCGGTGATCCGTGGATTGACGCTCACATCGGGAGGCAATGTGACAGACGCCAAAGCCTCAGTCAAAACATCGTTTGATCCGTCGAACTCTATTTCCAGACCATTCCTGGGTATGTCTTCAATATGAATTTTCATTCTGTCATCACGGGCGGAAAGACTCATTGTCAAGTACAAACTGAAAAAATATAGACATTTGACTACATAAGTCAAGCTAAAAAGCGAACATGAAAATATTCATAGCCATTTTTTATCAATCTCGCAGTCAACGATATTCTGTTTATAGTAATCACGAATCCCATCTTTTCAACCAATTCTCAATTATTGGAAACACCTCCTCATGCGCTCTTACGCCCAGCAGCAGATCTACGTGTCCGTAGTCACTTTTACAACCGCTTTCCTTACCCATCAGAGCGCTCTCTCTCACGCATGAGGCGCTAGATGTTGCGCAAACGGAAAGAGCCGAGGCTCTGGGAGCTACGCGATCCTTTGTTCCACACATGGCAAGCAGCGGAGTTGCCGACGATTCAAGACCTTTTAGGTAAGGCCGTCCTTCTGGGTCCTCGAATTTGCCTTCTTCAAGGAAACGTGCCATGTCCTGCCATAATCCGCTCGATGAGATCAGTTCAGTTCCAATAGCGACAATTTTTTTCATTACACCAGCGTCAATATTTTCCAGGCAAAAAAACGCTGATGGGAACTTGGGGAAAAATTTGTAAAAAAGGAAAACGCACTTAGTCAAAGGAATCATTGGATTGAAAGGAAATATTTTTAACGCCGGTTTTGCCCCCATAATTCTCTTGAAAGGATAGTCGCCCATCGCGCTAAAATCGGCCGGAGAACCAATCGCTATGGCAGAGGTAAGTTGAGATCCCTGGTTTCTGGCTAGATAGGCTTCAATAAGCATCCCTCCCATACTGTGACCGACCCAATGCACTGACTTCGATCCCGTTTCTTTGATGACATGGTTAATGATTGCGCTGACGTCATAATTCAGATGATCATCGAAATTCCATTTTAAGGGGCTGTCAGTAAGGAGTATTCCCGGTCGACCACTGTAACCCGATCCTCGGAGTTCAGGCACCCAGACGTCTCTATTCCTTGTTTTCAGGAATTCAGCAAGCGAGGGACTATTTTTCAAATCAAATATGAATCGGTTTCCCGCGAGACCATGGCAGAGAATGACTGGTTGTCCCTCAGTCTTTGTTCCAGTGAAGTAACGATGGACGGCTATTCGGTGTCCATCTTGTGTCCAGATGAAATCAGTCCGATCCTGGTTTGTCGGACCCGTTTCGAAGTACTCCCAGAATCTGGCCAGACAATAAATCAGAGTCGAAAGAAAAATTATAAACACTATCAAATCTAGAAAGATGATAATCATAAGACGCTCGATAGAGATGATTCGATAAATATCCCATATCCCGGATATTTCGGCAAAGTGGAAATTGGACTGGAGTCTAGGTATTGGGGCATAATTCTTGACAATAGTCGCATGCTCTGATTAATTGCAAGCAAATCAGAATATGGTCGCCATCATGTGGCCATTGACGCTATTAGGAGCGAAATAATGCGTTCTATGCGGCGTTTTCTCGGTAGATTTATTCTAATACTCACTGTCATTGTATCATCAACCTGGCTTTTTAATGATGGGTCTTTCGGTGATGATTGTCGCAAGACACCTAATATACTCGTTTTGTTTGACGCCTCCGGATTTATGAAGGAAAAGGACCACTATCAGACCCTCTTAAAACAGATGGACTATTTCTCCAAAGCCATCCCATTAACGGCTGATGGCTTTTTCAATATAGGTCTTAGGCATTATGGGTTAAAGGTTGGCATGGGATGCGCCAGCACGGAAAGTATTCTTTCAATACAGCCGTGGGACCCGGAGAGATTTATCAATTCCTTCCCCAAGTCCGTGTCCTATGGTACCAGTTCTCTGGCAGCCGGACTTAGGGCTGCTGGAGACGAAATCGCCTCAGCTAACGGTAAAAGCATTATTGTTGTAGTTGGTGGAGGAATAGAATCATGCAAAGCTGATCCTATTCGAATCGCCGAACAAATTTGTCAGAATAATCCCGATGTTGAAATACACACGTTCCAAATCGGAAACGCCCAGGATGGGGCCTATTTCATGAAGGGAATCGCTCAGAAGGGTCGGGGGCAATATTATAAAACGGACCAATTCAATTCACCGGCAGGTTGGCACGCCTGGATGTTAAAATACTGGGTGAAACCGTGTGGAACGACTGGAGCCTCTCCCAGTTCCGGGGCTGCTCCCGCGTCATTTGCTCCCATATTGTTTGATTTTAACAACTTCTCTGTGGCATCCAAAGACCCGGGAATTAACGCAGCGAACAGAGCCTCTCTGGATTCTTTAGCTCTGGCGTTGAGACAGAACCCAAATTCCAGGGTTACTCTCAAAGGGTATTCCGACGGTCGTGGCAAACCGGAACAAAATCTGGCTGTGTCCCGTAAGCGCGCTCAAGCGGTAAGCCAATTCCTCTCAACTGTTTACGGGATTCCCAAATCGAGAATGTCTGTTCAGGGAATGGGAGCGTCAGTGCAAGGACTAGGGGCTCCTCATCAGCAGGATGATCGTATGGGGCGACGGGTAGAAATTGAACTTAGCCGGTGATTTTGAGCAACTTGGCTAAGTGGAAATTCTTTGGGGGCCTAATTGTTGAGATGCTGTCGTCTTTAGCCTTTGAACATTTGCTGGAATTTTCCCATTGATAAAAAGAACGTTTATACTATTACTAGAAAAAATTCTGGTAGGTTGCTTGTCTAAGCTTGCGCTGTACGCACTTTTTTTTGTAATAATTAATTTTTTATTGCTTGGTGATTGCCTTTGCCAGATTAGTCCGGCCAAGGAATCTCAGGTTCTCAAATTACTTAGTGTAGGACGATCCCTGGCGCAAAGAACTTACTATCTTGAGGCGCTAGATCTTCTTGATGAGGCTAGAGATTCACTTGATGTTTCCGGTTCCAATCGGCCGGAATTGTATGCCGACATCCTGTACGAGGCCGCTCAGGCCAAGATTAAGGCTAGATTGTACCAGGATTTTCCTGCTTACTATGTTAAGACAGCCTTGGAGGACGTTCAGGCTTCAAATAGAATAAGAGAGAGATCTGACAAAACGGCTCCGCAGAAACTCGCAGATGGTTATTACCTCGAAGGTTTTATTCACAAGAAGTTTTTCATGAGGCGGAAACAGGCCGAGATAAATTTTTTGAAGGCGCTCAAAATTGATCCCGGCTCGGTAGCCGCCAAGCGTGAATTGAGCGAATTGATAGCGAGTGACGATAAAGAGACAAAATGAAAAGCAGACGCGCTGCTTTCAAACGAACGGGAACATAACCAGCGCATGAGGAACATATGTCATTTGAGACAGAAGAATCTAACGAGACGGATAATTTTGATATTGGCCTGGAAAAACTCAAGACAATAGTCGAAGAACTGGAGAGTGGGGGATCCGGTCTACAGCAAAGTCTAAAACTGTTTGAGGAGGGTGTTGGGGTTTCACGCCGTTTGTTTGAAATATTGAGCCGTTCGGAAGGAAGGGTTGAAGAGCTTCTAGCTGACCTCGATCGTGTTCCGTTTGATCGAAGCGAGAGTTAGCCCATTGAACCAAGCTTTTCAGAAATACCTTTTGGAAAACCGTGAATTGGTGGACATAGCTCTGGACCACCATTTACCTAGCGCCCATACCGAACCTTATGTATTGCATGAAGCAATGCGTTACAGTGTCTTCGCTGGAGGGAAACGTATCAGGCCGATTCTGGCTATAGCGTCCGCCGAGATCCTTGGGGAAAACAAATCTAATATCATGCCATTTGCGGTGGCTTTGGAATGTGTCCATACTTACTCATTAATTCACGACGATCTGCCGTCTATGGACAACGACGACATGAGGAGGGGCAAACCTACTTCCCATAAGGTTTTCGGTGAATCTACAGCGATATTAGCTGGGGATGCGCTGCTGACACTCGCATTTGAAATACTAAGTTCCGCGGAGCTGGTCAGGATATTTCCATGCCACAGGATTATAGCGGTTATCAGGGATTTAGGTAACGCATGTGGCTGCGGTGGTTTGATAGCCGGACAGGTTATGGACATGTCATGCGAGGGCAAAATGGTTGATGAGGATTCGGTCCGGAAAATTATGCTGAACAAAACGGCCGCTCTGATAATGGTTTCATTGACTGGTGGAGCTAAACTGGCTGGAGCCACCGACGATGAATCAGCTATTTTTTCAGCATTCGGGGAAAAACTGGGATTGGCCTTTCAGATCAGGGATGATTTGCTTGATCTGGAGGGAGATGCTGAGAAACTGGGAAAAGCTGTAAAAAAGGATAGGAATCGCGGTAAAGCTACCTATCCTTCTTTGTACGGGTCGGAACTAGCGAGAGATCTTATTAAGAGCCTCCTCGATGAGGCCGGAGAATTAATTGGTAAGCTTGGAGCGAAAGCTTTGACCTTGCGCCAGCTCACAGAATATATGGGTCGGCGAGTTAGCTGATTCGAGTCGGACAGCAGATGGAAGATAAAGAAAACATTTCATTTGAAAAATCGATTTTAGGCCGTATCCAATCTCCTGAAGATATTAAGGCTTTGCCGTTTGAATGCCTCAAGACACTTAGCGAGGAAATACGAAATGTAATAATCCAAACGGTGTCTGAGAAAGGCGGCCATTTGGCTTCCAGCCTTGGAGTGGTAGAGCTTACCGTAGCTCTTTTAAGGGTTTTTTCCCCGCCGCTGGACCGGATCGTTTTCGATGTGGGCCACCAATCTTACGCTTACAAGATTCTCACCGGCCGTCGTGACAGGTTTAATACACTAAGATCAAAAGGTGGAATAGCAGGTTTTCCGAAGAGGAGGGAAAGTCCTTACGACTTCTTTGATACCGGCCATGCGGGCAACGCTATTAGTGTCGCTGCGGGACTTGCCCAGGCTAGGTGTTTGAGCGGAAATATCCACAAAGTTATAGCGCTGGTAGGAGACGGGTCCCTAAACTGCGGGGTGTCTTATGAAGGATTGAATCAGGCGGGCGCAGCGGAAAAAGATCTCATAATAATTCTTAATGACAATGAAATGTCTATATCGCCAAACGTGGGGGCCATGGCGGCGTATTTGAACCGGATAATGACCGGCCAACTTGTTACTCGATTCAGAGATGAAATCAAAAGTATTCTTAAAAATCTTCCTGGAGTAATGGGACGCTCAATTTATGGTTTGGCCCGGCAATTTGAGGATGCTCTAAAGGGGTTTATTACTCCTGGCAGATTGTTCGAGGATCTCGGGTTCAAATATGTTGGACCGATCGATGGCCATCACGTGCGCTATCTTGTCGAGACTCTCACCAATGTAAAGCGGTTCCATGAACCTGTACTAGTCCATGTCCTCACATGCAAGGGCAAAGGCTATAGCAAAGCTGAAGAAGACCCTAGTAAATTTCACGGTGTTGGACCATTCGATGTTCTCTCAGGTATGGTTTTGTCTTCAGAAGAAGGTCCGCCGAGCTTTACGACAGTGTTTGGTAGTACCATGGTCAAGCTGGCTGAGCAGGATTCAAAAATTATAGCCATTACGGCGGCAATGGAATACGGGACTGGTCTTGCGGATTTTGGTCGGATTTTTCCCAAGCGGTTCTTTGATGTTGGTATAGCGGAGCAGCATGGGATAGTATTTTCGGCAGGCTTGGCCCTGGATGGATACAAACCTGTGGTCGCCATATACTCCACCTTTTTGCAACGGGGGTATGACCACATTATTCACGACGTATGCATGCAGAATCTTCCGGTCGTTTTCGCATTGGACAGGGCTGGAATTGTGGGAGAAGACGGGCCTACACACCATGGGGTTTTTGATATAGCATTCATGCGAAATATTCCGAATCTTGTGGTTATGGCCCCGGCCAATGAAGATGAACTCGCCGACATGCTATATACCGGCATACAAATTAACTGCCCCTGCGCCATCCGCTACCCTCGGTCCAAAGGACTCGGAGCGCGTTTGAAAGATTTTCCGGAAACCATTCCCGTAGGTAGAGGATTACTGGTGAAGGACGGACCGGATTTGGTTATAATTGCTCTGGGTTCGATGCTATCTCCGGCAATTCAAGCTGCTGAATTACTTGAATCCTCCGGAATCTCGGCTGCTGTAGTAAATCCGAGATTTGTCAAGCCGTTGGATAGAGAGTTGATTAGCAGTATGGCCAAGGCTACAAAGCATGTCATTACAGTGGAAGAGGGCGTTCTCTCCGGGGGATTCGGAAGCTCTGTGCTTGAGTTGTTGTCAGATGAAGGTCTGTCAGATGTCAAAATCACTAGAATTGGAATTCCAGACGAGTTTGTGGAGCATGGATCGAGAGACGAGCTACTGGCGGACTACGGTCTTACCTCGCAAGGAATAGCAAACACCGCTTACGCTTTTCACAAGCGAATGACTATGAATCTGGTCCCTGGAAGGGACTCTTTGGGAGTTAGTCCGCATTGAGGTAGTTTGATGCAGCTCTACAAAAAGTTTTTCTGACTTCCAGGCCCATACCCCGAAAATCCGTTTGAGTCCTAAAACCAACCACGACATGGGCCATCTTAACGTTTTTGAACTGGCGGAGAGTGATCATCTGTGAATCGAACGGAAAACAAGGCTGACGTTCAAGAATGCCCCGATGAGAAACCTGCCGCAGCATTTTTAAACGATGTCGCTGGAAACGGCGGTAAACTGGCTCCAGCTCGTATGGACCTGCTGCTAAACGCGTCCAAGGCTCTGGCTTCGACAACTGATCTTGACCAGTTGCTCCAAATAATTGTTGGTGAGGTCCAGAACGTTATCGATTGTGAGGGGGCGGGCGTACTACTGTACGATTCGGAAAAGGACGATTTTTACTGGAAAATCGTTCAGGATAGACAAAGTTTCTTGTCTTCCGCCAGTGAGAGAATTCGGATTCCAAAGAACGAGGGAGTTTGCGGATGGGTTTTTGACACTGGACGTCCTGCTCTGGTGCATGACGCCGCTAATGATTCCCGTTTGTATCGATTGGTTGAAGATAAGTCAGGTTTCCAGACCCGGAACATGGTCTGTGTCCCATTGCAGGCACGTGAGAAACGTTTGGGTGTTCTGTACGCCTTAAACAAAACCAAAGGTTCATTCGACACGGAAGACGTGGATGTGATGTCGGCTTTGGCGAGCAATGTGGCGCTGGCGCTGGAAAACGCTTCTTACTATGAACGTCTAGCAAATTCGTTAAAAGAACTGGAGAGATTGAATCGTGTAAAAAGCAAAACACTGCACCATCTTTCTCATGAATTGAAGACCCCTGTAGCTATCATAGAGGCATCTCTGGCTATCATGAAGAGGAAACTGGAGATCAGTGGGTTAAGCGCTGAGAATTTCCCGTTTGAGCGGATAGAGAGAAATCTGGATCGTTTGAAAATAATTGAAAAACAGGTAAGTCATATCATTGAGGGCAAAGAATTCTCGAACAAACCGGCTTATATGACATTCCTTGACACGTTTGAAGATCTAATCGAAATCACAGAGGAAGAAAAACCATGGCTGTCTGATTCTCTAGCGATAATTAGAAACAGGATAAATCAGACATTTCCAGATCCACAAGTTGAGCCTTTAGGCGTTTCTCTGGATAATGTGTTTGAGATAGAACGAGATTACTGTCTCATGATGAAACAGGACCGCAAATTAGAAATTACTTTCGAAAAACCTGATCCAGTTATTTTGAAGATTCAACCCCACATACTTCAATCCACATTGCGCGGGGTGGTTAGAAACGCGATCGAGAATACACCGGATTATGGGAAAATCATTGTCACAGGACACAGGGCGGGCGCTGGATACATTATATCTGTTCACGATTATGGTGTCGGTATACCGGAACATGAAAAACCTAACATCTTCGAAGGGTTCTATCCGATCCAGGAAACAGATCTTTATTCTTCAGGAAGACCATATGGTTTTAATGCAGGAGGCGCTTGTGCGGACCTGTTGAAAATCAAAATATTCTCTGAGCGACTTGGCTACAGGATCTCGTTCAATTCTTCAAGGTGTTCGTGCGTTCCGACGTCTAGAGACGTCTGCCCTGGAGATATTACCAAATGTTCATGTTGCTCAGGGCCGGATGAATGCTTTTCTAACGGTGGAACAGAGTTCCTTATTGAATTTCCAGAGCGACTTGTCGGCTAATATCAACCCAAGCCCATTCATAATCCTCCGCTAAATGCCGCTGCGTCAGCTACGGCTGCTGCGACCGCCGGGCAAACATCCTTATTAAAAATTCCTGGGATTATGTTTTGATCAGCCAGTTCATCTTCCGGAATCAGATTGGCAATAGCCGCTGATGCTGCAAGCCTCATTTCCCTGGTTATTTTCCTGGCCCGAACATTTAATGCGCCTCTGAATATCCCTGGGAATACAAGAGCGTTATTGATCTGATTCGGGAAATCGCTTCTTCCCGTAGCTACTATGTGAGCATAATCGAGAGCCTCCCATGGGTTTACTTCAGGTATCGGGTTAGCCAGAGCGAATACGATCGATTCGGGAGTCATAACTGCTAGGTCTTTTGCCTCAAGGAGGTTTCCTCCGGACAGGCCAATGAATATGTCGGCCCCTACCAGAGATTCCTTGAGATTACACTGGATCCCTTCGGGATTAGTCATTTGGGCTATTTCTTCCTTGATCGCATTCATACCCTGGGTTCTGCCCGGGAATAATGAACCTGCCCTGTCACAGCAGAGTATTTGATTAGCCCCAGCTTCCAACAGCGTCTTGATGCAGGCGACTCCCGCCGCTCCAGTTCCAGAGACAACTATCCGAGTATCGGCCAGTCGCTTGCCGACTCTTTTCAGGGCGTTTCTCAATGCCGCCAGAACCGCGATGGAAGTACCGTGTTGATCGTCATGAAACACGGGGATATCAAGCTCTTCAGTGAGCCGCCTTTCGATCTCAAAACATCTGGGCGCCGAGATATCTTCGAGATTTATCGCTGCAAAGCTTGGGCTTATCGCTTTTACCGTCGCCACAATTTCGTCAATTCCTGAAGTATTCAAGCAGATGGGAAAGGCGTTAATCCCCGCGAACTCTTTGAAGATCATGGACTTGCCCTCCATGACAGGCAAAGCTCCAAGCGGTCCAATGTTTCCAAGCCCAAGCACTGCTGATCCATCGGTGACTATTGCTACCGTGTTTCCCTTCATAGTGTACTTGTAGGCGTCATCACTATTTCTGGCTATGGCCATTGAAATACGACCGACTCCTGGAGTGTAGGCCATGGAAAGGTCTTCCCTGCCGGCAAGTCTCTTTGAAGGCGTAATTTCTATCTTGCCACCTATGTGATATTGGAAAGTTCTGTCTGTGACATCAAGCACTTCAACCTCAGGTAAAGCTTTCAATGCTTCTACGATTCTGACTTCCTGGCTTTCATCACAGGCGTAAATATCAAAATCCCTAATAACGTGATCTTTCTCGATTTTTACAATTGGTATTGAGCCCACGAGCGCGTCCATTTCCCCTATGGTAGTAGCCACGCGCGCCAGGGCTCCCGGGCGCCTTTCAAACCGAACTCTTATGGTAAGGCTGTGGCTGGGACTAGATTGAACGATCATTGTTCCTCCTACTGAACAATCAGGTGTCTCTTAGTAGCGTTATTATATATCATCTGAACGTCTTTGGGTATGGGACTTAGTGGACATATTCAAACCCAGGCGCAGCGACATGTTTGGATTAAGGATGTTCAGCATAGCGACCATAAGCTAATCGAAACTGCCATGGAAAGTTTGAATTGGTTTCGACCCTATGATGCTCCGGAATTTAGCTCGGAAAACCTCAGTAAGTCCTAATTTGGCGGCCAATCCATTAGGCTATGTGAAACAAAAAAGAGTTTGAAAGTGTACGGGGGAGATATATTATGAACTTAGACCTTATAGTTTTCTCAAAGTGGATGAATAGGCGAAAAATGGCGCTTCCTTTCAATAAGACTAAAATTGTTTGCACAATCGGCCCCGCTTCTAAATCGTCAAAAATAATCGAACAGATGATTATGGCAGGGATGAACATAGCCAGGATAAATTTCTCTCACGGAGATTTTGAAGAGCATGCAGATATTATCTCAACCATCCGAGAAGTCTCTGAGAGACTGGGTAGAGATGTAGCGATTCTTGCAGACCTGCCGGGGCCTAAGATTCGTATAGGAATTCTTCGTGAAGAACCAATTGAATTGAGAATAGGCGATGTGATTTGTCTTACTACTGACGACATAATAGGGGACAAACGCCGTGTTTCGGTTAACCTACCCAATTTGACCCAAGCGGTGAAAAAGGGTGATCAGATTTTTTTGAATGATGGTTTGATTCAGCTAGAAGTTTTAGCTGTAGTTGATCGGGATGTGAAATGTGAGGTAAAGGTTGGGGCGGAACTCAGATCAAGAAAAGGATTGAATCTTCCTGGAATATCTTTGGGGATAGGAGCATTTACCGACCGCGACTATGAGTGTCTTCGATTTGCTCTTGAACAACAAGTGGACGCCGTTAGTCAGTCGTTTGTAGAATCCGCCTCAGATATAGATTCTCTGAGGAAATCCGCTTCAGTGCTTGGCGCTAGCCCTTTTGTAATAGCCAAGATCGAAAGGTCCAAGGCTCTTCAAAATATCGATCAAATACTTGCAGCCGCTGACGGGGTAATGATAGCTCGCGGCGATCTGGGGGTAGAAACACCAATAGAGAGCATAGCTTTGCTCCAAAAAGAGATCATGGCTAAAGCTAATTTGATGGCTAAGCCAGTGATTACAGCCACTCAAATGCTGGAATCCATGACGGGCAATCGTCGGCCCACTAGGGCCGAGTGTACGGACGTCGCAAACGCTATTCTGGACGGGACTGATTGTGTCATGCTTTCAGCCGAGTCTGCTACCGGCGATTACCCTGTTGACGCTGTGCTTACACTAGCAAAAATAGCTACCCTGACTGAAAATTATAGGAGTCGCAGGCCGATTGGTCATTTCTTACCCATGCCTGAGATACAGGAAAACATAAATATTAGGGATTTGATAGCCGTGAGTGTCAAGAACGCTGTGGAGCATATTCAACCGGATGCGGTGTTTGTGCCAACCCGTTCGGGGGCATCAGCGCGAAGCATGAGTCGTTTCAAACTTCCCGTGTGGATAGTGGCTGTCAGTTCACTTCAGACTACTTGCCGGAGACTTCATTTCTCCTACGGGGTGTATCCGCAACTTGAATTCGAACATCCGGATAACTGGCGTGATTTTACCACTAGTTGGCTTGCTCAAAACGATATGATTGGAAAATTGGTGATTTTGACGGAGGGCCCGTCATCCAAACACCCGGAAACCAACAACCGTATGGAGCTAGTGGATCTATCAAGAGTATTCTAAGTGGCCTGAATTGTTTTAGAAGAGTGTTAGTTGATGTGTGTCCCCTTTTCTAGGCAGAGGACACACCCCAGTTAGACCCATCTTATTTGAAACGATCAATCAGGGATAAAATCTCCTTGGTTTTTTCTTCAAGGAGAATTTTGTCGCTCCTGGTTTCGACATTTAATCTTATTACCGGTTCAGTATTGGAAGGTCTCAAATTAAACCGCCATTCCATGAATTCCATGCTCAGCCCGTCAATGTGATCTGTAGAAATCTCCGAACCTTTATAATGCCCTTCTATTTGAGAGATGACAGAATGGGGATTGGAAGCTGTACGGTTGATTTCTCCACTAACAGGGTATTTGTCCATTCTTGATTTGACCAAGTCCGAGAGAGGACGACCAGATGCGCTTACCGCTTGAACCAGAACAAGCCAAGGGATCATCCCGCTATCACAGTAAGCAAAATCCCGAAAGTAATGATGAGCGGACATCTCGCCCCCATAAACAGCGTCCTCGATTCGCATGCGTTCCTTGATGAAAGCGTGTCCAGCTTTGGACATGACCGGCACTCCGCCATTTTGTTCTACGAGTTCCACTGTGTTCCAGATCAACCTCGGGTCATGAACAATTCTGGCTCCAGGATTCACCTTTAAGAATTCCTGCGCAAGAAAGCCAACCAAGTAGTAACCTTCCAGAAAGCCTCCATTTTCGTCAAAGAAGAAACACCTATCAGCGTCTCCGTCCCAGGCTATTCCAATGTCGGCATTATTCTTTAACACCTTCTCTACTGTAACCCCCCGATTCTCGGGAAGAATGGGATTGGGGATGCCGTTGGGGAAACTTCCGTCCGGTTCGGGAAATATCAAAATCAAATCCAGCGGAAGTCTTGATTTAAGCTTGTTGAGTATGGGACCAGCGCAACCGTTGCCGCAGTTGGCCACGATCCTTAGGCCAGATATCTTGGAAGGATTCACATAACTCATTAAATGATCAACATACTCGTCTGTCACGTCGACAGTTGAGAAATCGCCTTTTTGGGTTGTTTCAGGATCAAACCTCTCGCTCATAACCATGTCAGCTATATCTTGAAGACCTGAATCGCCACTTATTGGTCTGGAATCCTCCCTGACGAGTTTCATTCCATTGTAGTCCATTGGATTGTGGCTCGCCGTGACCATTATCCCACCATCAAGCTTGAGGTGAGATGTCGCGAAATAGACCATTTCAGTAGGACAAAGGCCAATGTCCACAACATCACATCCATGAGAATTGAGACCTTCAGATACTGCGGCAACTAATCCAGCGCTTGATAAACGGACATCTCTGCCAATACAAACTCTTCGCGGTTTTAGCAGCGAAGCGTACGCCCGGCCAATTTTGAAAGCAATCTCCTCATTCAGTTCATCAGGGATTCGTCCCCTGATGTCATAAGCTTTGAAGCTGTTACGAATGTTTGAGATAGAATCTTTCATGACAGTTCCTTTTCAGACTGGAGAGCCTTCTGGCTTATTTTCAATCGTTAGATAAATAAGTAACTTATATAGAGTAATAAACAAAATGGTGATTGAGGGCAAAAGATATTCCCATAAAACACCACGTTTATCGAGCTTACAGCAGTCCCTGATAGCCATGCTTCTTTAGCAATTCCTGAAGTTGTTTAATATCCTGAGCCTTATCTTTTCGGCACACCAAAATTGCGTCTGGAGTATCAACGACTATGAGGTCTTCAACTCCTACCAGGGCAGTCAATTTCTGTGGAGAAGAAACTACGCAACCTTTGGCGTTGAGGCTCAGTATTTTCCCTTTTACGGCATTTCCTTCTTCATCAGTTTTCCAGACATCCTGCAGTGAAGTCCAACTGCCAACGTCATTCCAGCCAAAATCGACAGGTATTACTAGAACATTGTCGGCCCTTTCCATGATTCCATAATCAATAGAAATGTCAGGAAGAGACTCGTAAATCTCAGATAGGGCTCTTGGTTCATCATTCGTATTCAGTACCGGGATCAATTTTTCCATGGCCCGACTGACAACCGGCAAATATCTTTGGAACGCCTCGATGATTGCGGAAACTTTCCATATGAACATGCCGCTGTTCCATAGATAGTTTCCCAAACTTAAATAGGATCGAGCGGTTTTTATGTCTGGCTTTTCAACAAATCTTTCCACCCTATGAGCTTTGAGGCCATCGAATTGCGTGACTTCAGAACCGACGTGAATGTATCCATAGCCGGTTTCAGGCCTATCGGGGACTACACCAAAGGTGAGAAGATCTCCGGTTTCTGACGCCAACTGCGTTGCAGCTTTTAAAACGCTAATAAATTCATCTTCCTTTGTGATCAAATGATCCGCAGGTAGGACCAGCATTACTGACTCTGGATCTTGTTTGGCGATTTTGTAGGCAGCGAGAGCCACGCAGGGAGCTGTATTTCTGCCAACAGGCTCGGCTACAACTGAGTTTACTGGTAGTTCCGGTATTTGCTTGCGAATGTTTTCTTCGTGGTGGGCCCCGGTGACGACCATGATCCTGTCCGGAGCGGTAACAGGAATTATTCTATCTATAGTGGCCCTGATCATCGTTTTTTCACCGACAATTTTGAGGAGCTGCTTAGGCCTACGTCGTCGGCTCTGCGGCCAAAAACGAACGCCACTTCCACCGGCCATGATTACTGAATACAGGTTCATATTGCGCTCCTTCCACTTAACCGCTTCATATGTTGCCCATGAGGATCAATTCTTTCCAAGTGTTCAGATGACGGGCGAGGCGGAGTCGCCATCAAGGCCAACTCCCTGGGTGGTAGGGATAACGTGCGTCTTTCAGTGTAGAGCCTGCTGAAACTCTGTAGGTCATCCCGTCCTTAGGCGCCACGTCCACAGATCCCTCTATTTTAACATTGCGTTCAAAGTATACGTCCCCAGACACGTTGAGATATTCGGCTCTCGCCAACGATACTGAAGCAGGATCTTCAAACCTTCTGGAAAACTCTAATGGGGAGTCCAAGAAACTATTGTCAAATCTTACCATTGGTCTGTTTGATAAGCTGCATGGCCTCTTTGGATTCCGTAGCAGTCTGAATGAGGAATCTAACACGCAAGCGTCTGACTGCAAAACAAAAAGATCTTCCACTCTTTTTGTGGGGAAAAATCTATCTCTTCCTACAATGAGCCCTCGTGCACGCTCAAAGCTTCCTATCGCGGCTCCCATCGCTGTCTCTAGCTGAACAACCGAGTGTCCTTCTATTACTTTCTTGTTTTGAATAATAGGGAGTTCAAGCTGATTTGAAAGAAGCAGTTGGTTGGTTTTTTCCAAATCTATCCATACATTGTTGGTGTTGAATACCCTAAAGTCCTGAATGTTCATGAATAGCGGTTTGTCGTCATCAGAGACCTGCGCTATTTCAACCAATTTTATAGCCCCGTCCTTTGCCACTAGTATTCCGCCCTTCGAATCTTCCACTGTCCGAGGAGTTACCTCAAGGAGAAAATCAATCTTGTCTCTGGCGATGAGACCTACAATCCACGGATCCAAGAAAGCCGCCAGGTTGTCCAGATTTGAAATGAACGCCCATTTTATTCCGCGACGCAGAAGCCCTTGAATCACTCCGCTATCCAGAAGGCTTTCATAAACATCGCCATGGCCTGGTGGAGCCCAATCTTCATGATTCCCTAGGGCGAGAGGAGTGAAATCATCCACCAACAGCCTTGGAACCTGGTTTTGAACAAATGTAGTAGCTTCGAATCCAATCTTTGAAAGCAAACTCAGAGTAGGTTCATGAGTGAAAAAACTGTTCATAAGCGCAAGTGGGATATCGCAGCCCGTTTCATGCCTTAGAAACTTGATTTGATTGCAAATAATCTCTAGATAGGAATAGCCATCCTTGGCGGTGAGTATCCCTTTGGGGGTGTTTCCACCCATAGTCGTGCTTCTTCCCCCATTCAACTTTATTACAGCGACATTTGCGAGCAGATTCAGGCCGACCTGTTCAAGTTCTTTTAAATCTTCTACATTGTCTGGTGGTTCAAGCAGGAGATCAGATTGTGGACTTCTGACCGACCTCATGTCGACCGTGGTATCCATTGACTGGGCAACCTTCCTAACCTGCGCCACAAAATTCTCGATATATGACTCAGAAATGTCCTTATCTCGCATCTTTTTTCGAATCAAATCAAGGCTGGACTCGATTCTCATAAAACTGCCCTCCGACCAATCGGCGCCATAAAGTCACAAAGTCGCTGATTGCCGAAAGATTGAAAACCGGAGAAGATGTGTTTTCGTAATAGCTTGAAAATCTCACTCTCTGGGCGCGATTTTGAGTCCCTGTTCATGGAATCTTGTTATTCAGGGCTCTCTGAATTGTCGAAACTGGATTTCTTCGCTCTCTCAATTAACTCAAGGATGTTGTCAAGTTTCGTTTTTTGAGGAGTGTTAAAAGTGAGTTGAAAAATTTCATCTCCAAGTTTTTTTCGGAGAAAAGACTCGACCTCAAAGTGATCACTCCAACAGGCAATCGATCTAGCGCACGGGCGGTCTATAGCTTCTATTACACAATAGCCGAATGTCACTGGTCCCCCCAGCCTCGGACATCTTATCTCTATCTCTTCATAATGATTCTCTAGATCATTCATACCGGATAACCTTCTCTGATCTTGAGGACAGGGGGTCTGCAGTGGGACAGCTTCCAAGAAAAACTGTCCCATTCCCAAAATTAGCTAAAGTTTGGTTTAGGGAATCCCTCTAGCGCTTTTAGAGCGAGTTCAATTTCGTCTTGCGGCATTTCGTAGTCAACCAGTTTCCCCTGGAAGAAAGCGTCATATGCTGCGAGGTCCACCAGACCATGACCGCTCCAGTTGACCAGAATCACCTTCTCTTTGCCTTCTTCCTTAGCCTTTTTTGCTTCTTGAAAAACCGCCGCCAAAGCGTGATTTGTTTCAGGAGCGCTAATGAAACCTTCAGTTCTGGCCCATGTGACACCTGCTGTGAACGTTTCGAGTTGATAGACAGCTCGAGGTTCAACGAGACCATCCAAGATCAACTGACTGACTAGAGGGGCCATCCCATGGTAACGAAGGCCTCCGGCGTGAACAGGCGCCGGAATAAATGCGTGTCCCAGTGTGTGCATCGGCAGCAACGGCGTCATTTGCATCGTGTCACCAAAATCGTACAGAAACGGGCCTCTGGTCATTGTAGGACAGGACATCGGTTCGACGGCGATAATCTGAATCTGTTTCCCAGCAATTTTATCCCGCACAAATGGGAAGGATATCCCTGCGAAATTGCTGCCACCACCAGCGCAACCAATCACTATGTCAGGGTAATCACCAACTTGCGCCAACTGTTTTTGAGCTTCCAGACCTATGATGCTTTGATGCAGCAGAACGTGATTAAGCACACTGCCCAACGAATAGCGAGTCAATGGACGACCCTGAGCTTCACTTGTAACCGCGTCCTCGACTGCTTCGCTAATCGCTATACCAAGGCTGCCTGGCGAATTTGGGTCGATGGCCAACATCTTTCGACCGGCCTCCGTTTCGGTGCTGGGGCTCGGGACGCATGTAGCCCCCCAGGTATTCATCATGAGACGTCTATAAGGTTTTTGCTCATAACTTATTCTGACCATGTACACTTTGGCTTCAAGGCCGAATTGCGAACAGGCAAAACTCAGCGCACTGCCCCACTGACCGGCTCCCGTTTCCGTGGAGATCCGCTTTACACCGAAAACTTTGTTGTAATACGCTTGAGGAATCGCAGTATTGGGTTTATGACTCCCAGCAGGACTCACGCCTTCGTTTTTATAATATATTTTTACAGGGCAATTTAAGAATTTCTCTAACTTATGCGCACGGTATAATGGGGTAGGGCGCCAGAGCAGCAACTTGTCTAAGACCTCGTCAGGGATTCGTATCCATCTTTCAGTGCTCACCTCCTGTTCAATAAGATTCATGGGAAAAACAGGGGCAAGGTCCTCTGGACCCACTGGTTGGTGAGTGCCAGGATGAAGAGGGGGTTGCATAGGGTTTGGCATGTCAGCGGCAATGTTATACCACTCTCGCGGTATCTCGCTTTCGTTCAAGACAATTTTAACCGGCATTTCCATCTTCCTCCCTAAAAATAGTGAATTGATCCAGCCCTGATAGGCTTGCGATTTACAATAAATACCTTGTTCATAATAACAATCTATACACGTGATCTAATATGATCGCACAAGAATTGTAGACAAATTATTTTATTATTGAACCCGGCGAAGCCTCCTGGTCGAATTCACACAGGATTATTTTTCCTTCAGGTGAACTGGCTGCCATTACCATCGCTTCACTGACCCCAAACCTCATCTTCCGAGGGGCCAGATTGCATACGACAGCGACAGTACGTCCCACCAGTTCATCCGGCGCATAAGACGATTTTATACCGGCGAAAACAGTCCTGATCTCTTTTCCGACATCAACTCGAAGTTTTACGAGCTTGTCGGCTCCTTCTACATCTGTTGCGGAGAGTATTTTTCCTACCCTGAGATCAAGCCTACCAAAGTCCTCTATTGAAATTTCTTCCTTGAAATCCGTAATGTCTGCTCTTGATTGTTTTGAAGGTACATTGTTTATTGAAGCCTCAATGAGCCTGTCCATAATCCCTGGCTCAAGCCTGTCGACGAGCTTCTCAAAAGTGTTTATGGTACGATTTTCAAAATCGAACTTGGCGTCTTCCCACCTCAGGCTCTGAACTCCTAACAGTTGTTCAACCTTAAGCGTGTAAGCCGGCAGAATCGGTTTTAGAAGCACTGTGAGTATTTTTATACAATTTATCGCAAAAGTAAGGTCATTTCGAGACTTTTCAGGATCGGACTTTATTGAGGACCACGGCTCATTCTTCTGGACATAATTGTTTGCAATATCCGATATGGCGAGGATGTTCCTAACAACGTTTGCGTATTTTAGGGATCTGTAGTCGTCGGAACACCTGTCAACATGCGCCAATATCTCTGTTTTGACATCATCAAGGTCTTTGGGAATTGTCCCTAGCCTTGAGTCCAGCCTTTTGTTTAAGAAACCGGCTGAACGGCTGATGAGATTGGTAATATTATTGACCAACTCCGCGTTGGTTCGGTTTATAAATTCCTCGAGATTCAAATCTATATCGTCAATACTAGGCCCAAGTTTAGAAGCATAGAAATACCTGAGAAACCATGGGTTGATCCGATCGGCAAACTGTCTTGCCGTGATGAACGTGCCACGACTCTTAGACATTTTTCGAGAATCCACAGTCAGAAACCCGTGAACATGAACAAACGTTGGGGTTCTATAGTCGGCGGCTTTTAGCATTGCCGGCCAAAAGAGTGTATGGAAATACGCAATATCCTTACCTATGAAATGATGAATCACCGCGTCGGATTTTGGGTCTATCCAGTACTCTTCAAGGGTAGCTCCGTGTCCTTTCGAACAGTAATGCTCGGTAGCGGCTATGTAGCCTATCGGAGCGTCTAACCAGACATAGAAAAATTTATTTTCTTCTCCAGGTATTTTGAAGCCAAAATATGGACCGTCGCGAGATATGTCCCAATCCCTAAGTCCTTGATCTATCCACGACTTAACAAAGCCTCTAACTTCATCCTGCAACCGACCGGGGTACGAAGTCCATTCGTCAAGAAAATCGGAGAAATCGACAAGTTTAAAAAATAAATGCGTCGATTTGCGAAGTTGAGGCTCGGCTCCACAAATTGCGCAATGAGCGTCGCTCAGGTCTGTAGGGCGATAGGTAGCGCCACACGATTCACAAACATCTCCATACTGATCCTGGGCGGAGCACCTTGGACAAGTTCCTTTAATGTATCTATCCGGAAGAAATCGACCGCACCTCTCACAATAGTACTGCTCAATTTCTCGAGATGAGACGTGACCTTTTTCTTTGGCTCGTTGATAAATAATTTCTGAATGCTTCTGGTTTTCCGGAGAGTCAGTAGAGTAAAATTCGTCAAAGCCTATTTCAAATCTTGCAAAATCGGTTTGATGACGTTTATGAAATTCGCTTACGAGTTCCCGAGGAGTCATCCCCTTTTTTGCGGCGTTGATTTCTATTGGAGCGCCATGAGAATCTGAGGCGCAGACATATATGACATCCTCCCTGGTCAGCCTCAAAAAGCGTACGAAGATATCTGTTTGTATATATTCTACCAAATGCCCTATATGTATGTCTCCGTTGGCGTAGGGCAGGGCGCTGGTAACAAGCGTTCGATTCAAAATAATCTCCTGAATATTTATCCTGCGTTTACACTGTGAATTCTTTCCAGTCCCGGCAGGTATCGGGAGTAGCTCTGAGAAGATATTCTCGTCATTCCTTGACTATTTCAAGCGCTTCAAGATTAGGGTCCTTTTCCTTGTCGATTTTAAAAACCCTCGCTTTCATCACGATGGTCTCCATCTCTTTAAGGGTATCAAGAACTTGCGCTTTGTCTTTCTTGATCCAAACTTTATTTAGCGTAATGTAGCTAACTCTGTCCGCAATGATGAAATTAACGTAATCGTCTCCAAGTGGACATGGAAGATCACTTTTCTTGTAATACCTGACTGAAATCACAATCTGTTTGTTGAGATACTTGTTGGGGTTCTCCGTGAGGCTTACAATTGTCAGGTCTTCATCAAGGTTCCTGTATATCCCGCCTCGAATGTAATTCAACGGACTGCATCCGAAGGATACCAGCGTTACCAGAGCGCAAGCTAGAATTAATCTGTGGTTAGTCATAAATGAGTCTTCACGATACTTGTAGAAGAACTTCATATTTTAGCTCAAACGCTTTTCGGAGTCAAAAAAAATGGTTCACAGTACAGACTTCTCAGTATCCGGTTATAGTCCCACAAATCCGGCTAAACGTCCAGTTCTGCGCCGAGCGATTTTCAAACGGCCACAAAAGTTCCAATTGCGCAAGCATTGCCTGCTGACAATTGGACAGGCGTGTACGGTAAGCCAAGCGCTCTTTGTGACAATCAGCGTTGTGAAATGACCGGCCAACTTCCTGGCGAGAACTGAATGATTCCAGTGTCCAGGACTATATATATGCCCCATGATTTATTAGCGAAAGAAGTACTTTAAAAAGTTGGACATTTGGGGCATTATTTTCTCGTCTGAGAAATTTTGATATCAAATAAATGTAGTTCTGAAATGGTTGAGGAGACAGTCTGATGAATTTGACAATATTGCGGTCGGTCCTTATGACACCCGTAAATGTTACGAAATTTGTTGAGAAGGCTTGCCTTCGTGGCGCTGACGCAGTGGTGCTTGACCTTGAAGATTCGATCCCAGCCCACGAAAAGATCCACGCCAGAACTATGCTCAAGAATGCTATCTCAATAACTGGAAAAGGCGTTTCCAAGCTGATGGTAAGAGTCAACAACGAGCCGGAATTGCTGGAAGATGACATCGATGCCGCCGTCTGTGAGCGCTTGGACGCCATCTTCATCCCCAAAGTTGAAACAGCGGCTCAAGTCGTCAAGTTAGACTACATGACTCGTGAAATCGAAGCCTCAAGAGGACTGGAATTGGGTAAAATCAGATTCTCCATTCATATTGAAAGCCCTCAGGGTATTTTACTCTTGTCTGAAATAGCCCGGTCCAGCTCCAGGATTGAATCGATGAGCATAGGCGTGGACGACTACTGCGCTGCCTTGGGAGTCAGAATATCGGGTGATTTGTCAGTTCTTCTGGTTCCCATGACTCAGATGATCATCACGGCAAAGGCTTTTGGGATAACCCCTATTGGCGTATTGGGTAGTGTGGCGGAGTTCAGGAACCTGGAGACCTTTGAGACTTCAGCGGCAAAAGCAAGAAATCTCGGATCTGAAGGGTCAATTTGTGTTCATCCTGATCAGGTTCCGATATTGAACCGCGTCTTTGCCCCGACTGAAGAAGATGTATCATTAGCCCAGAGGATAGTTAACGCTTTCACTGAAGCCGTCAAGGACGGAAGAGCCTCAACCAGTCTTGATGGACGCATGGTAGACACCCCTATATACAAGCAGGCTTTGAGTATCCTGGAAAGACTCCACGCGATAGAGCGGTACGAAGACATGAAGACTAGGAGCAGCCAATGTCCCTGAGTCCTAATTCCTGGTGAAAAATGCCGTTTGAAGAGTCCACTTTTCTGGATGCGTTAAGACAACCCAGACCTTATCCTGGTGGTGGATCTGTATCTTCTTATACTGCGCTAGTGGGCTTAACCCTGGCTGAAAAAATTTGTCACATCGAGGCGCTAAGGGCTGAGAAAACGGGATGTTCCCGCAAAATCTGTGATGAACTGCTTCAGAAAATAAAAGGCAAGATCAACTCTTTCAAGAAACTGATTGAAAGAGATATCTCGGCATATGATTCTCTTGCAGATTCTATTAGAAATGGTGAGCGGTGGCCGAAAATCAGTGGTGTTGTTTCCGAAGCTATAGCCTGCCCTTACAAAATGGTTGTGGAAGTTGCGGACTCATTCGAATTGATTCTTGAAGTAGGCCGCAATTGTCGTAGGTGGCTGGTTCCAGACTTGATGGTGGTATTGGAAATATTGAGAGGCTCAGCCAAATCCGCATTTCACATAGCTATGGCAAACGTTGAATATGTCGAAGACCATGAAGCAAGGCGGTTTCAAATCGATGAATTGGAATCGGCTGCTTGTGAGGCTGAACAAAATTATTCCAGCGTCCTGAAAAGATTAAGGGTTTAGAGAAACGCATTGATTACTTCCAGGCTAGATACTGACATATGTTAGAGGGACTCTATGATTTTCGTGGCCGACAATCTACACGGCCTAAATCCGGTAGTTAGTGAAGCGATGAAGAACCTGGATCCTGAGCCGATTCGACATTTACTCCAGAGGATCGAAGAATCGGGCGCACAGATGGTTGACGTTAATCCGGGGCACTTGCCCAAGCGCTACGAAGATCGTATGAGGTTTCTTGTGGAGACCGTTCAGGAAAATTGCGGAATGAAGTTGATTCTCGATAGCCCCAACCCGAGATTGATAGAGCTAGGGCTTTCAGTATGCGAGTCAAAACCTATCATTAATGCTATTTCAATGGAAAGAGTAAAGCTTGAACGCATACTGCCTTTAGCTGCGGAGAGTGGCTGCGATCTGGTAATATTGCTGATGGACGAATTCTCATTCAGTCCTCCAAGTGTTGAAGAAAAGATTTCCCTGGCTCTTCAAATTAATACACACTGTTCGGTTGCAAACATCCCATTGGAAAGATTGATTTTTGACCCGATCCTCCCTAGCTTGAGTTGGGACGATTCCTGGTTTCGCATGGGCTCTGCCATAAAAACGATTAGGCTTCTGGCCGCGGGAGCGATTTTCGGTGAGCCGGTGAAGACCGTAGTGGGGCTGTCGAACCTTAGAAGCGGTTACAGGAGGCGCCAACCGATTGGTATCGATATCACTTGTCTTGGAATGCTTGCCGGCGCGGGTTTGGATTATGCTATGCTTGACGCTCTTGATTCACGTTTGCTGCATAGTTTTGAGTTAATAGAAACGATGAGCTAAATCCAGGACCATAAAAATGCGGATGGTAATCTTTAGCGATGTGCATTCAAATCTTGAAGCTCTTGAAGCGTTTCTGGAGGAGGCTGATGTTAAAGGAGCGGACAGTCTGTTCTGTCTAGGGGATTCGATAGGATACGGCCCGAATCCGAATGAGTGTCTGGAACTTTTACGGGGCCTTGGAAACGCCACTGTTTTGTTGGGCAATCACGAGTGGTCGGCCATGAATCTTGCAGAATCTGAGTGGGGAATGAATCCCGTTGCTTTCAGGGCTATAGTCTGGACATCCCAAAGACTTACTGGAGACAATTTCGCCTACATAAGCAACTTGCCCCTAATGGCGGAATGGAATTCTTACTGTTTTTATCACTCTTCAGCGTTTGAACCCGAAAAATGGGATTACATACGGCCCGGACAGAGGTTCAAATCAAAAATGTGTCTCGATTTTGCTCCCCGTAGGATCGTTTGTGTCGGACATACGCATCAGCCGATGCTGCTTGATGACAATGGAGATCAGGTCCTCTTTATGAGCCTTTTTTCAGATGGAACAACTTATCTGGACACGGGAGAATCAAGACTTATCCTCAATCCTGGCAGCATCGGTCAACCCAGGGGTGGCCGCTCCGATCCCAGCTATATCACCTATGACAGTGAAACCAGGAAAATAGTTTGGCGTCGACTTTTAAACTACAATCCATCCGTAACCGCTGAGAAAATGCTCTCATTTGGACTTCCTGCTGAACTGGCCTATTACTTGACTGGCCTACGTCAGTAGGAGCCTGACATCCCGAGAATTCACCGACAAGTTCAATCCTCCGTCTGCCGGCAATCTTCAAGGGCGTAAAGCGCCGCGCCAAGCGCGCCCATTATCTGGGGATGAGGTGGTGTGACGACTTGATTTTGTATATGAGTTTTCAACAGATCTATAAGAAATGGATTATGTTCGATTACTCCGCCCGTCATTACAACGGTGTCCGTCAAGGTGTCCATTTCCAGAATTCTTTTGACTACGGAATGGAAGAGGCCCCTAACGATTCTATCTACAGCCGCGCCTGATTTGATCTTCTCCAAAACCTCAGTGCCGGAGAACACAGTGCAATAACTGCCGAGAGCCACTTCGCCGTCAGCGCTTTTAGCTAGATCGTTCAATGCAGCCATGGGCAGACGAAGGCGTAAAGACATTTCTTCAAGGAAAGCGCCTGTTCCGGCGGCGCATTTTCTGTTCATCTTGAAACTTACACGCTTCCCCTGCGAGTTTAGCTTTATGATTTTATTGTCTTGACCCCCGATATCAACGACAGTCATTGGGCCTTTGAAATAATGAAGACATCCGCGAGCGTGACAGGAAATTTCTGTGAGGCTATTGACGGAAAAACTTACGCTATTACGACCGTAACCGGTTGAAAAAACGGGGATAGGCGCGCTAATGTCTTGCCCGGCCTGGGCTATCGCCTCTCTCCATGCCGTATTCGCCGCTTCCTGAAAGTCAGTGCCGGAGTAAAGCACGTGGCTTCCCACGATATTACCTTGATTATTGAGAACGACGGATTTTGTAGTGCAGGAACCAACGTCGATTCCCCCGGCAAACTCACAGACCAATTTAGCCTCTCACGGTGAAATTCTGGTGATGTGTCTCAGCCACGAAGAGTTTTACTCGCTTGACAAAACAATTCGCAACCTCATGTAATTGCCCAATGAACTAAACATTCCTCAATCTAGCTGCCACGCTCTTGTGCTGGATCGGAATAGGTCATCCTTGATCGAGCTGTTCGACAAACGCCTCAATATTGGTTCTGGTCTGTTCGTCCGAATAACATCGGAGATCATTTAGATCACCATGAATTACTAGCGTGGGTAGTCCGAGGCGTTTGGCCATGCGTTGTGGCAATGAATACCTGTTGTTAGAATTGTTTGGGCAGGTCTTGGCGTCATGAAAGATTACGCCGTCAATATGGAAATTCTTTATCCAGTTGTCCATGTACCATTCTTTGTATGATTCATCCCGTACAATGAACAACTCGGTATATGCTTCCGCCATCGATTCGAATGGTTTGTTGGCATCAAACGCGTCAAATATCCAGCTATTACAGTATGTTGATGCTACAACGCTGGTTTTCAACCCAAAGAATTGGTCACTTAACTCCCGGAGTTTTCCCCACACCGGCATTCCGTCCCAATATAATCGATGTCTTTCCCCTGGGATGGCCCCTTGTTTGTTTTTGATCCGGTCTTTCAACTCATCTATAAGGAGATGATAGTATTCAATTGCCTCCGGTTTACCCCTCAGGACTACCGCAGGGCCCATGTGAATTGTGGAGTCAAAAAACGTCAATGGGGCGGGTACCGCCGCTCCACATTCGAGCACCTGACGCCACAATTTAGTGCATTGCAAAGATAAACGGATGACTTCTCGCAACTTGTCAATGTCAAACTTGTTTCCGGAGACTTGCTCCAACGTAGGGATCATTGACTTCATCTGAGCGACAATGTCAGCCACGTGGTAGTCGTTAACCTCACGTATGTTGCGATGTGTATGTATCCCAACTATGGGAACATTCCATTCACGGGCATAGAAGGAAAACCAGTCCTGGACGTCTCGGCACTGGTTGGTGTTGTAGACCAGGACGTCGGCCTTGGGGATACTTTGAATCCCATAGGCTTTTGTTAATGGAGTGATACCTTGAAGATACGCTCCTACGTCGGCAGTCAGATATGAACAAATATCGGGAGAATAGCCTACGGCGTTGGCGAGCGGGATGACATCGGTAGCCATTCTGGTCGCTCCTAGGAGCGCCCCATGATTTTCTGGGTAGTAGACGAGGAAACCCATGGCGTGCAATAATTCAGCAGGCCCAACTGAGGTGCACCAGGCGACTTTCTGTTTTCCGGTTTTCTTGGCCTCATCTATTTCAAGAAAATGTGACGCCATTATCTTTTTCATTTGCGCCGTTGCCGCAATTTGCGCACGAGCCTGTTTTTGTTGTTCCGCCACTATTTCCTCTCCATTCTGGACAATATTAATCCCCCTGCTTCCACGCAATTCTGGAAGTCACTCATTGAACCGCTGTTTGGGAGGACGACGCCATATCACGCAGCAATGTTAAGAATCGTACGCCGCCGCACCAATTTAGCCTTGAAAGGAACCAGTCACAGTTATCAAAGTCGCCAACCAGGACAGACTCTGACCCATTTCCAACGCTTGCAATATCCGAATCTGTTTACGCGCACGCAACGTTTAACCTTGTAACAATATGGTCTATGGTAGATTCTGTAGGCAAGGCGCTGGTCTGTCGCTCCGGTCGTAACTTGAGCGCCGGACTTGGTGAGCGGCGCTTCGGCCGCGAATGACACGCAGCATGCGCCGAGTAGTAAAAAAGCGCATGCCACCAGTCCTATAAATGACATCGATAGCTTTTTCATAACGAACTCCTCTTGTTTTTCTGTTTTGAATTCCGCCATGAGTAACGAAAGATTACACCAGCCGGCCAGGTTTCTCCAACTCATTTTATTCTTTGTATTTTATCAACGAAACTTCACATTTCCGCGATGAAAAAATTTCGGCCCCGATTGTTTTCATCATATTCTGTCTGCTGAAGCTTTGTCGCACACGAGCTTCAAAATCAGGGTCGCTGGGATCAAGAGTCAAGTTCGTCGCCATTCCTTATCCAAGGCTCTGTTTCTGCAATCTGTAGTTTTCATCTCAGAGAGATTGACCCGTTATGTGAGTGATTCGACTACCAATCTATACTTTTCATGAATCATCTTCCTGTCAAATTCCCAGAATTCTTGAAGCATTAGCTGTTGGTCCGTGTCGGAGAGGTATCTCATCATTGAGGGAAAAAAGACTTTATCTTCTTTTTCAATGTGACGAGGATAAAAATCCGCCAGAAACGCCAGTTTATCGGTAATTATACTCAAGGCGGCTTCATCCCCGGTTCGATAACGTTTGTTCGCAGCCACCAATTCAGAGGTAACGGATCGACCTATTACGTGATCACTGATCAATTCTTGCATTATTCGGCCATCAGTTTCGGACATATTTTTCTTGCCGAGTTCCCGGAACAATATTTCTTCTTCTTTGCCGTGGTGGGTCCTATCACCATAGGTACGGAAAAAATCCACAGCAATATCAACAAAAACCGGGTCTGTTTTTCCTGTAATAGCTATCCTTTCAAGTTCCGCTCTGAAATGAACCAGAATTCTCTCAATAAGTCGATGCTCTATCATCAGTGGACCACGCGGCTGCATAATAGGACCTCCTTTGAATTTTCGGTCGCTGATTCGTTTGTCGACGCGTCAAATGGACTCCGAGCCAATTTTGTCCAAGTTTCAGTAGAGTGGTCTCAGAATTCTATTCGCTGAACGTCCGAACCTCCCTACGAATCATATCTGAACTGCCCAAGAATAGGTGAATCTAGGGGTTAATTATAACACTTTTGTGTATTTTCTCCAATCCGGGAGCCAAGAGTCAGTCCAGCCGGCTTGCCTTACACGTAGCTTTGATATAAATAGAACCAAGCTTTTGATTCTGGGCTCCTATTGTCCTGAAATATTTATGATTCGTTTGTTCAAGCGAAGATTGGTCAAGATAAACTAGTTCAGGAGAGCTATCATAATTAATTTTCTCAAAACAACTCTCAGAGCTGGCCTTTACGTCATCTTTGTTCTGTTAGCGGTAGTCGGACTATTTGCAGGGATAGAAAAGATCTCAAAATTCGCTTTGAGCAGATCGTATTTCTCAGAAGTGTATCCGCATGACTTTGAGATGGTTCGTAAAGACGCAATACACCCAGTCACGCACTATGACTATGATTTTACGCCCGGGGCGTGTGTGGAATACAATATTCTCAAGGGCAACCGCTATGAGTACGCCAACAATGCGGGCTTTCGTGATCCTCGAGACATCGAGGTCGACAAACCGGCTGATGAGTTCAGAATTTTTCTCACTGGAGGATCTACGGCTTTCGGGCTGGGGCCCATTGGAGAGGCTGCGCCGGCGATGAACTATTACGGGATAGAATTTAGAGAAACTATTTCCCATTACATGGAAGCGATTCTCAATTCCACTCCTTTAATTGAAGGCAAAAAAATAAAGGTCTATAACACCGCTGTTTGGGGTCATGCGTTTCAACACCTTCTGGTAAGATACCCTGTGAAACTTAGGCGTTATCAGCCGGACATGGTGATCTCGTTAGATGGCGCCAATGAACTTCCGCTTATCAGTAAACTTGAAAAAGACTGGAACTACTTTCACGAAGGACAGTACAATAACATCTTGAGAGACATGTGTTCGTACAGCGCAGGAGGCCTCTCCTCCTATCTGACACTGTGGCTAAAGAACAACACATATTTGATGACCTATCTTTGGGCGGGACAGGATCTCTTTCAGGAAATCAATGTGAAAACCCCCTCCCATAGGGGTGTAGCCGACTCCAAAAAAGACTTCAAGGAATCAGAAGACGAACAAGGCCTGTCGGTTGAAGAGAGTTCCCGTTATCTCGATCGTAACGTAGGTGTTGTGGTCAAGACAGTCGAAGATTACAGTTCCTTGCTTCAAAACGATGGAGTAGCGCATATTCTAGCTCTACAACCATGGTTTTACTTGACCAATAAACCGATTAACGAGAAAGAAAAAATCATAACTGAAATGGAAGGATATCGCCAATATTATGGGGTCCCTTCTGATAAGGTGTATAAACTGTTGATTGAGAAACTTGTTGAGAGCGCCCAAAAAAAGGGATACTTCTTGATAGATTTTTCACAGTATTTTGATGACGTTTCCGAATGGGTTTTCACTGATTGGTGTCATTTGACCGCAGGCGCTAATTATCTGCTGGCCAAGGAATTATGTGATGTTGTCAAGGAGCGTTTCTTGGGCAAACCTCTTGGGCCCGGAGATTCGACTGAGAACAAGGACAGTTTTTTTTGGGATCTAGTAGCGGGTAGCGAGGTCCTGAGTGCCCCACCTTCGGCAAATCCTATGTCTGGTCCGCAGAATTTCCAGAGAGGATATCCGGGGGAAGCGCTTTACGTTTCATCTAAGCTAGACGAAAATCTCAAGCCCGAGATTGTTCTGGATTTCCAGCAGACTTACAATATCAGTCGTCTCAGGATTGTTTGGGGCGACGAGCGATCAACACCTGAGGAATGGCTTATTGAAGTTTCAGAGGACAACAACAACTGGAAACATTTTTGTTCAGGTTCTAACAAGGACACAGATAACTACTCTCGTTGGCCTGGATTTGAATATTATGGTTCCGAACCTGTTCAGGCTCGTTTCGTAAGATACAGGCAGATCAAGATGTCTGAACCCGTTATCAAGCTAAGGACATGGAATTTGTTCAGGTAGGTTTAAATGAATATTCTCGGCTTATCCGCATACTATCATGATAGCGCTGCGTGTCTGGTTCAAGATGGAGTTATACTGGCGGCCGCTCAGCAAGAGCGGTTTTCCAGAATTAAACACGATCATCGTTTTCCTTATGACTCGATCGATTACTGCCTAAAACACGCTAAGATAGAAATAAAAGACGTGGATTATGTGGTCTTTTACGACAAACCTTTTATCAAGTTTGAAAGGCTCTTGGAAACCTACCTTGCCTTTGCGCCGAGAGGTTGGGCATCTTTTCTTATGGCTATGCCTCTATGGCTCAAACAGAAACTCCATTTACCATCTTTGATCAAAAAAAGTCTGGGGTATGAGGGGACGCTACTTTTTCCTGAGCATCACGAATCACACGCTGCCAGCGCTTTTTTCCCTTCCCCTTACAATAGAGCCGCTTTCCTGACAATGGATGGAGTAGGGGAGTGGACTACAACTAGCTTTGGCGTAGGGGTAGGCAACAAACTCACAATCGATTATGAACTAAAGTTCCCTCATTCTTTAGGACTGCTTTATTCCGCCTTCACCTATTTCACCGGGTTCAAGGTCAATTCGGGAGAGTACAAAGTCATGGGGTTAGCGCCCTATGGAGAACCCAAATACGTGGATTTGATTCTTAAGGAACTCATTGACATAAAAGAAGATGGATCATTCAAGCTCAACATGGATTATTTCACCTATCCGTATGGACTCACGATGACCGGTTCAGCTTTCGAAAGACTGTTTGGCGGTCCGGCTAGAACGCCTGAAAGCAAGCTCACTCAGAGAGAAATGGATATAGCGAAATCCGTTCAAGTTGTAACGGAAGAAGTGATGCTTCGTACCGCGAGCCACATCCACAAAATTACCGGGGAAAAGTATTTGTGCATGGCGGGAGGGGTTGCTCTCAATTGCGTGGGAAATGGCAGAATTTTACGTGAGAGCCCTTTTGAAGACATTTGGATTCAACCAGCCTCTGGTGACGCAGGAGGCGCCTTAGGCGCAGCGCTTTTTGTTTGGTACAATCTGTTGGGCGCTGAAAGGAAAACTGATAACGCTCATGACGCCCAGTACGGATCCTATCTTGGTCCGGAATTTCCCGACGAAGACGTAAAAAGATTTCTCGATGATAGAGGTTATCCTTATCAATTCATGGGGAACGGAAGTTCACCTGACAGGGTGGCTGATCTCATCGCCGAAGGTAAGGTGATAGGATGGTTTAACGGTCGGATGGAATTCGGCCCTAGAGCTTTGGGCGCCAGATCCATAATTGGAGACCCCCGGAATCCTAAGATGCAGAGTCAAATGAACCTTAAAATCAAGTATCGGGAGAGCTTTAGGCCTTTCGCTCCTTCAGTACTCATGGAGAAAGTCCAGGATTTTTTCGACCTCGACAGACCGTCCCCCTACATGTTGTTGGTAGCTGATGTAAATAAGAAGATTCGTCGGCATATGACGGATCAACAGGAAAAACTGTGGGGAATTGATAAATTGAATGTTTCAAGATCTGATATTCCAGCGGTGACACACGTCGATTATTCAGCCAGGATTCAAACGGTGCACCA
Organism: Desulfomonilaceae bacterium; assembly: GCA_041662605.1. NCBI lineage: Bacteria > Pseudomonadati > Thermodesulfobacteriota > Desulfomonilia > Desulfomonilales > Desulfomonilaceae > Desulfomonilaceae bacterium. The sequence continues at coordinate 102,484 of JBAZSD010000004.1, read as the reverse complement.
GGAGACCAACCCTGACTATCACAAGATGATTTCCAAATTTTTTGAAAAAACCGGATGTCCTGTAATTGTAAACACGTCATTCAACGTACGCGGTGAACCCATTGTTATGAGCCCTGAACATGCGTATCTATGCTTTATGAGGACGGAAATGGATTATCTGGTTCTAGGTTCTTATCTTCTGGACAAGAAAGCGCAGCCACCCTTGAAAGATGATACCAACTGGAGAACTCAATATGAGCTTGATTAACCGAAAAATCGCAACAGGGATACGTTTCCATGAATGGAGTTGACAGGATATTATGAGTATTGTCTCGGAAATAAGAGAAGAGATCAAAGCGGCGTATCGTGAACCAACCAAGCGGGACCTGAACATTCTAGCTCTGATATTTCTGGGGTTGCCTGGTGTAATTGGGGCTTATCTCGTATATTGGAAAGGATCCTCCAACGGCTACATATGGATATGCGTTGGGGCGGTGTTGTTCCTTTGCAGACTTGTTCCGCCGTTGTTCAGACTCATCTATAAAGTCTGGGTATCGTTTTCGATTATTTTAGGGTACTTTGTTTCACGGGCATTATTGACAGTGACATTTTTTCTTGTGATTGTCCCTACGGGACTTGCCATGAAGGTTTTCGCAAAGGATCCTATGGACAGGAAATTGGATCCTGATGCGACCACCTATTGGCAGAAAAAGGAACAGGAACCGGACGTCAGTGTCGAGAGATATCAGAAACAATTTTAGTATTGGTTCCGCAATGGGAAAGAAGAGTTGACGCAGATACTTAATGGTGATGAGATCAGCTTGTTAATGAAGGCTTTAGGGGCCGGGCGCTAAGGAGGAACAAACATGTCGTTGGTAAAAGAGTTTTGGGATTTTATGAAGGTCAGAAAGAAATTTTGGTTAGCCCCCATACTGATAGTCCTTGTGATTCTTTCTGGATTTATAATTTTGGCTTCTTTGTCGCCCGCCGCAGCGCCGTTCATTTACACTCTGTTCTAAACGACCTTGGGACTTGGTCCGCTATTGCTGAACGGTGTTTTGAAACAGGTCAATTTAGGCTCAGACGACGCTCGATGCGTAGTTCAATCCAAAGGCGTTTCTGAAGAGATTCTTCCTTCAGAAGCGCCTTAGCAATATTTTGCTCCAGATGAGAAAGAAAAGTGAGTCTTACAGAAAACAGGAAACCAAAGGGATTTTTAAGGAAATTTGTATTTGTTTTTCTCTATATAACTTTCATTTTTGCGGTCATTTTTGGCGCTCTAGCTGGGCTTGAATACTACGCGTATCTGAAAGTCAAGGATTCTCCGCTCGGACAAGCTTATAAGGGCAAGGACATGGATCTTGCCAGAAGGAGTTCCCAGACGGTGGCTCCTCAATTCGGGTATGAGCCTACCCCGGGATTCGCTGCTGTCAGGAACACCCGCCTCGGAAACTCCCTCGAGTATATCGACGATGAAAGCTTCAAGGATTTTGAAAACGTTCCAGCGGAAAAACCTAAAGATGAATTCAGGGTTATCGTTACAGGCGGTTCTGTAGTTTATGGAAGAGGCCCTGTTCCTCCTTCGGACGCTATCTGTGATTATTACGAAGTTACTTTTCGGTGGACTATCCCCCATATTATCCAGGAATTGATGAACGCGGACCCCGACATCAGGCAAAAAATAGGAGGGAAGAGAGTTCGTGTAATCAACGCCGGTGTGCCAGGTTTTGTTTATCAAAACAATCTAATGCGCTACCTGGCTAAACTCCGTCTCTATAGTCCGGATTTGGTCATCGCTCTTGATGGGGCTAATGAGGTCCATACTGTGGCTCGGCCCTTGAAGGATTGGAATTATTTCTCTGAAGGGCCTTATTTCGAAGTTACCAGTGAAATCATGGACATGAGTCGGAAAGGCCTACTCAATTACGCGACTCTGTGGCTAAAACGCAACACATATTTTTTTACCTGGTTGGCCATGGAAAAAGGCGAAGGGCCCGGGATTCTGATGGAGAATAGGGGATTTGCCGCTCACCCGCAGGACCCGACTCCGGAAATGATGCAATACCTTAGAAATAATATTCAGCAGGTTGCTGATGTGATGGCTATATATCATTCCAGCTTGCAGTCGGATCGTGTCCCGCACGTGTTTGCCTTGCAGCCGATGTTCAGGAACAGCAAGAAAGAGCGTACGCCTATCGAACAGGAAATAGAAAAAGTCACGGGTATGGAGAAGATAGGATTCTACGATTCTCGTATGACATATAACGAATTTGTGGACAAGATTAAGAAAAGGGCGCAGGAAGCTCATTTTGAAGTTCTGGATCTCACTCAAATATTTGACCGCACTCGTGAATGGGTATTTACCGATTGGTGTCACGTGACTAATGGCGCCAATTTTGTCATGGCGAAAGCTCTTTTCAATGATGTCAAACAGAAAATATTTGGCCTTCCGTTGACGGAATCCAACAGATTGCAGTCGCCACCTGACTCATATTTTGCTGACTATTCAAAGGACGCAAAGGTGTTGGTTTCCGGCAAAGCCAGAGATGACGGGCTTAGCATCCTGAAAGGATATCCCGGCCCAAGAGGCCTGGAAATTCCTGCCGGGAAGGATTCCGCTGTGCTCTTGGATCTTGAAAAATCCGTCCCGATATCACGTCTCAGAATTGTCTGGGGAAATGAGGAGACCGTTCCAAAGTCATGGAAAATAGATTTCTCGGAAGATGGCCAGAATTGGAAAAACTGGTTTACCGAAGAAAAAACAAAAACAGACCCTTATGACCAGTGGCCGGGTTTTGAACATTACTCAGCTAATGAAACCAATGCCAGATATGTGAGGTATTCGCAGGATCCCAGCCTCGGTCAAATTTATTTGCGACAGCTAAGTCTTTTCAGATGAAAGTGGAAACACCTATTGGGGGACTCTTGATGATGGGCGCTCATCGGTCCTGAATATCAGTAGGGAAGGTAATAAAATTGAATGTTATTGACTTTCACGTGCATGTAGGGAAACGCGAGCATCTTATCAGCTCCTTCATAGATTATTTCATAACGCAGTATGGAACTGAGGCTTTAAAGGCGATGGAGGCTCTGACTCCCGAAACCTTCGGGGCCTTTCTTCGGGCTGAAGGAGTTGACAAGGCTGTTTTGCTCTCCGAATACTCACCAAAGGTCACAGGGGTGGTTCCGAATGAATTCACAGTAGAGTTCGCCGGAGGTGACACCAATCTGGTACCTTTTGGCGCCATAGATATAAATTCGTCGATTGGCTGCGGAGTCCAGGCGGAACATGCTCTAAAGTCTTTAGGGTGCAAGGGCTTGAAACTTTTACCATCTTACGGCCATTACTACCCAGACGATTCTAGAATGTACCCGGCTTATGAAGTCGCTCAGAGCCTTGATTCGATAGTGATGTTTCATACAGGGACATCACTGTTTCCCAACTCTCTAATTCGTTTTGCCGACCCGCTTCTCCTCGATGATGTGGCGAACGATTTTCCTCATCTTAGCATTCTCATGTGTCATGGTGGCAGACCCTTCTGGTATAAGCAAGCCGAGTGGATGTTGAGAAGACATTCCAATCTTCACATCGACATCTCTGGTATCCCTCCGGCTCAAATACCTGACCATTTCCCAAAACTCGAGCAATACTATGATCGCTTTGTATTTGGGAGTGACTGGCCTAACCTTTGGTCTATCAAGTCACAGGTTGAGCAGGTGCGAAGGTTGCCGTACAATCCTGAAGTCATAGAAGCCATTTTATGGCGAAACGCTTCACGTCTTCTTGGTCTGGAACTTTAGATCTTACTTGAAAATCCCGACTTTACGCCCGGAATCTTTCCAGCGCCTAACCAACATCAAGGGCTTTGATGTTGATATCAATATATTGTGGGGGGGTAGTTTGCCGCACAGCCTCTATCATAGTTTCCATGTCAAAAGGCAAAGCCTTCTCACGAGTAAGTCTACCCAGGAGGATAACATTAGCGCTTTCCGACAAACCTAATTGCTTCGCTTTTGCGCTTGCGTCGACAGGTATAACCCTGTTTGTGACTTTCTCAAGTTCCAGCTTAATTGCATCCAGGGAAGGGTAATCGGCCATCCCGAGCCTTACTGCCAAGGGCTGAAATCTCTGCGTGTTATAGATGATCACTCCGTTACGTTTCAAAAAAGGCATCGAGCGCAACGCCTCAAGAGGTTCAAGAGCAACAACTATGTTGGCCTCGCCCTTAATTATCAAAGGGCTTCCCTCAATGTCCTGACCAATTCTCAGGGTTGAGATTACCACTCCTCCGCGTTGGGCCAAACCGTGTGTCTCCGAGCCTATAGCTTTCCAACCCTTTATTTGAGCCGCTGAAGAAAGAATGCGAGTAACGGACCCAATTCCGAATCCTCCAACTCCGCTTACATAGATGTTCAAGTTAGATCCATTCATTTTTTAAACCCTCTGGAAATCTTCGATCCTTTTCATCGGCTTTTCTTTCATAGGGCAAGTTTGAACACAGGTAGCGCAGCCAATGCACAAATCGGTGTTGATAAAGACTCTCTGATCATCTAACCTTTCAATAGCCGGACAAGCGAAGCCCTTGAGGCAGTTCTGTATGTTTCGACATATGTCCAAGTCAATTCGAAGAGGGTTCGCCAGTTTTCCGGCTTTACGTTCCATTCGTGTTCTATATAGAGCGCACGGCTCCTGCTGAATGACAACAGCCACTCCTCCATCGGGAGATTGCGCGAACTCAAAGGCTCTTTTCAAGGCTTCTTCAACCTTTGCGCAATCATAGGAAGGCACTCGTTCAATAAAACGGATTCCGAAAGCTTTTAGAATTTCGTCAATTGATATTCTTGGAGCAGGGCCGTTGGCTCCGAACCCGCTATTTGGATTCGGTTGATGGCCTGTCATGGCTGTGATGCCGTTGTCCATCACCATAATCACCTGACGGTGTTTGTTATAAACCGCGTTAACTATTCCCGGCATAGCGGCGTGAAAAAATGTCGAATCGCCCACAAAACTTATGACCGGCTCCGACGGAAACGCCTTTGAAACTGCGCTGGCTGCAGGAGCGCCTGATCCCATGCAATAAAGAAGGTTTCCCAGATTATAAGGGGGGAGATACCCGAGGGAGTAGCACCCTATGTCAGCCATGGAAAAAGCTTCCTTGTCTTTCCCAATAGCCTTCTTGGTCGCGTAAAAGGCGGTTCTGTGCCCACAGCCCGGACAAAGTTGCGGAGATCTCACGGGAACTGTCACCGAACTTTCGTAGTAATCCAGGGATGTGTCCAGTCCAAGTCTTTGTCCCAATATCTTGACCAGTCTCGTAGGATCGTATTCACCTATCATCAAATCGAGTTCTTCTTCCAGGCCGGACTTTCCGATAATATTGGCTTGTATCCCCTGATCATAACAAAAACTCTTTATTTCGTTTTCGAGAATAGGGTCAAGTTCCTCAAGGATGTGAACCTGGTCCCCGGATTCTATAAATCTTTCGATGGCTGCTTTGGGTAGGGGATGTGTCATGCCCAGTTTAAGAATGTCCGCGCTTCCTCCAATATGCTCCAGAGCGCTAACCGTAGCCTGAAAAGTATGTCCGTAAGAAATTATTTTTGTCGTAGGCTCATCAGGCCCGACCCGCATTGATTTATTGACGCCGAGGTTTTCAAATTCATCCCTGATTTTGGCAAGATTTTGGAGAGCTTTACGTTTGAGAGGCGGGAAGGTCCCTGGTAATGGAACATAGCCGCCCTCACGCTTCATCTCTGCGTTATTCCAGTTTAGTTCAGCTTTTGGAGGAGCTTTTTCACCAAATATTACAGGCCCGACCTGGTGACAATTTCGAGTAGTGGCCCGAACGAAAATCGGAGCCTGATACTTTTGAGAAACCTCCATCGCGGATACCAGGAAATCTTTTGCTTCCTGGGGATCAGAAGGCTCTATAAAGGGAACATAGGCGAGTCTGGCGTAATAACGGTTGTCTTGCTCATTCTGTGAACTTAGATGCCCTGGATCATCGCCCAGAATGACCACAAGTCCACCCGGCATGGTCAGGTATGAGAGTTGAACAGCAGTGTCAGCAGCGACATTGAGGCCGACTGATTTCATCCAGCATACGGATGGACGTCCAACAATCGCGGATGTCGCCGCAATTTCTAAAGCAACCTTTTCGTTGGTAGAAATTTCGAAATAAATACCGGCTTTCTGCGATATCGCCAGTAAAGCGTTCGCCATCTCGGCCGTAGGGCTTCCAGGATAGCATGTAGCTACTTGTACCCCACTTTCAATCATGCCTCTCACAAAAGCGTAGTTCCCCATGAGGTTAGCTTTTGTCCCCGACTCTTCGAGAAGAATATCGTATTCCGACATTTTGTCCCTGAGCCATCCTTTTTTTGATGAGTTACCTTTGTATATGTTATTTAGTATTGTTTTGAGAACCGTGATTGTCAAGTAACAGAAATAAAGTTTGTTCAAGAAAGGCGCTAAAAAGGTCAAGATCAAAAAAGCGCTTCAAAAACGTTGAGACATAAATTAGACTGGTTTTAGCGAGGTCTGCGACCGTAAACATTTTGAACAAACAATCATTCGTAATTACAATCAGTTCACTGCCGGAAAATTCAGTGGCGGTGGCGCTACCATCTGGTAGAAATCCGAAGAATATTAAATTGCTTGGCTGGAATATTGGGATGTGTTTCAGCTCTTTGAAAGCGTTCTTTCCCAAGAACAGTATAATTCTGAATATTATTCATGGCGTCCAACATGTCGACAAGCCGGCCTCGGTCATCCCTCATAACGGGGCCGCTTCTTTCAAGATTTGAGACCGAACATTTTCTCGGAGGCCACCTTCATGCACTACATCCACGTCAACGCCAAGCAACTCTCGGAGTTCAAAGAGCAACCCTCCAAGGTCAAAAAGCGTGCGCCCAGGCTCCATATCAACAAGAAAATCTATGTCGCTGTCCACGCCAGTCTCGCCCCTCACCACGGAACCGAATATACGAACATTTCTGGCCCCGTAAGTAGCGGCTAAACGTAAGATATCATCCCTTTTCTCACACAACAATTCTAGATTGGCCATTGCGACACCCTTGTAGACTCAATAACCTCAACAAAATCAGTACAGCTTCTACGACTAAATTAGGGCGCCTGTCAATAATACTTTAGTTGCTACTGTTCTCGGGTTGGCTTTGCCAATTCGATTTGGGGGAGTTTATGGCGCAGCCTTGGGGAACTATTTAGGAGAGAAGTTAGAGCGTTTGCAGTGTAATATAAACAATTGACATAAAAATAAAACATATTATACATTTAAATGTATTGGACACCCCATGTGCAGAGGACATAAGCGCCTCACCACGTTGCCGTCCGAGGGGTAAGATAAATCGAGAGGCTAACCGTCTGCTCGTCCCAACCCAACGGTTTCAAACCACGGCATGAGAGCACATGGGTTTTCTTTATTTAAACGGATAAATAGTCTGTAAAACGTAGTTTGGATTTTCCCTCCTTACGACTACTTTGAAACATGTTCCGTCTGGTGTTTGACCTGTAAACGCGTAATAATTCTCGCCGGTTCCCTTCTCAGGCCATTGTTTAGTAAATCTTAGCAACTCAAAAACGCAGGGAACAAGTCTATAACGACTAACTCTGACTAATAAGGGCTTTTTATCAAGATGATAGTGAAAATCATCAATAAAGAATTTTACCGGCGGTTTTAGCTTTGCCGACATTATATAGGGTCTTCCTCCTCCCTTTTGAGACACCTTCCTCCCAAAGAATTCAATCATTGACCTCACCTCCTGGAAGACTCTCTTATTTTGCCTATGGGCTATTGGCGCTTTTCGGCAAAGGAACATAATGCCCCAACGGTTATTTTTAAGTCATAATATTATCGTAGGAATCACAATGGCAAGTTTTCTGCCTGGAAATTCAGTCGATCAAGTTCTGCAGTAAGGTCTGCCATCCATAAATTAGGGCCTGTTGGGGCGTCCCCCTTTTTGAGTAACCGTAAAACCGATATTTGAAATGTAACTTTTATGATTATACGGATCAACCAGTCAGGTCAAGTTTGATTAGCGAAAACAGTCTTCAAAACCGTTCTTGACTGCGGATGCTTTTTATGCGACAATTACTGCACAAGTGTAGTAATCGAATTAAGGATTCGAAGACATACGAAGATTAGTTCAAGTACTCTCGTTTGGCGGGTTCACATGCCGGTGTCCATGAAAAAGGCCGTTTGTTTGATTTGTCTGGTCGTGTCGTTGTTCGGCGCCAAGTCATATTGTTTGGCCCAAACATGTCAGGCCACGGACTATTCAGCATCTTGGTCCACAATGGCTCATGAAGAAAATTCCGTGATTGCCAGCGTCCTATACATCCCGTATTTAGTGTTACAGATCCCTGTCCGTATAATAGACGCAATCGTCGACCCCAAACCAACCAGCCAAGCTACTGTCCCGCCTCAGGCCCATAAAGGTCCTGGAATAGTTCGCTGACAAGACCATCAACGTTTCATGATAGGTGACGATTTGAGACCATAATATTGGTCTTGACAGGTCCCGGCTAAGATGTGAAAATACCTGATGGGCCGAAGTGGCGGAAGTGGTAGACGCGCCAGGTTCAGGGTCTGGTGGGCGTAAGCCTGTAGGAGTTCGAGTCTCCTCTTCGGCACCATAAACCATAGAACGGAAAAAGCCGTCTGAAAATTATTCAGACGGCTTTTTGTTTTTGCTCACGGCGCGGTCGACAGTTACGCTGAACGGTCCAACGCCCCGAACCTTTCATCGGAGAAATAAAAAATCCTATTGGGCTTCCATCGCGAAGGAATCAAGAGTCCTCGTTTTTCTCATAAGCCTAGCCAGGGAATTCCAGAAAATTTCTACCGAATCGAGAAAATCAGCCTTATTGAACACTTCGATAGTGACTACACCTCGAAAGTGTTTATGCAGAGTGTCCACTATGGGGTCTAATTGAGAAGAGGGGACGAAAGCGAGACTCCTATGGTCCGTTTCCGCCACCCCATGAAGATGGACGACTCTTGCTCTAGGCAGCCACTGTTCCAGATATTTTAGCGCATTATGTCCGTGTTTCCACAAATGACCAACGTCGGGACAGCATGAAACTGGTACCATGTCCAATATGTGCTCCATCATTGAAGGAAGTTGCGCATCATGGTTTTCAACACAAATTTTCCCTGGGTCACCAGCGACTTGTATAAGGGTTTCTAAAGACGAGCGAGTGTTTCTCTCCCATGCCTTGAAATCGTAATTCGACTGCTTGTGTTTGGAGTCAACATGAACAATATAGGCTTGCGGTTTAAGTTTTCGAGTCGCTTCAATCACCGTTATCGCCTTATCTAACGCTGGATCTTCATCCGCTAGGTATAAGTCCAAAGGTAGATGCGCCGTATAGGTCAAGTCATACTCGGATGACAGTTGGGCCAATTCATCGATCTCTTCTTCTGATGGAAAGCTGTTCCATGAATCGTTCAATTCAAAAAAGAGCAACTCGATGTCTTGGGTGTGGCCCGCCAGGAGGCGAACATTGGTGTTTACTCCAGCCCTGTAAATATATGAGGTAGTGCCTAGTCTCATTATCCGGAAATTCCTATTTAAGGCAAAGCGCCAACAATACGGTTACTTCAGTCAATTCGCACATGGACCCCAAAACGTCCCCGTTAACAAAACCTACTTTTGATTCGGAGAAGGTCCGGAACCAGGTCGCTGCTCCGTAAGCGGCGGCGACAGCGAGCAAGCCTGTTAGTCCGGCGAATAATCCCGTAATTATAGAAAATATCCAGCAAAAAACGCAAGCCCTTCGGTCGACACCCTGGAGAAAACCGGAGCCAATTCCGATATCGGGGGTCTTAGCCTCCTGCGACGCAAGTATCATCATCGATCTTCCAACAACAGGAGCGATGAAAATTCCTAACACAGGGGATTTTATGCTCATGATGGTCAAGATTTTGGCCAATATCAACAATATCAAGGCGATGGCGCCAAAAGCGCCGAGCCTCGAGTCTTTAAGTATCTCGCGCCTTCTTTCCGTCGGAACGGAGGCTCCGAAAGCGTCCCAGCAGTCTGTCCAGCCATCCAGATGTAATCCACCCGTCAAGACAACCCACAAGGTCACAACCAGAAGCGAAAGAATCGTCGGAGGGAACAGAATGGAACAAAACCAGTATGAAAGGCCAAGAATAAGCCCTATCATGGTTCCCACGACGGGAAAGGCCCAGGATGAACGACCAATTTCGATCATGTCCGGGGCCGGAGCGACCGGAGTTCTAAATACAGTCAGAAATCCGACAGTTATCCTAAACTCCCGGATTATCTTTTCAAAGCCCGATGTTTCCGACAACTATTACTCCTTATAAGCCCCTGGTGTAGCTGGAAGTCTTCATGAAGCTGAAAAAATTCTTGAACAAAAGATCGGCTATAATTGAAAGATTCCCTTGGATTTTGTTCATTTCATCCGTTATGGGCTCACATTCAGGAGTCCCGGAGAACCAATCCGCAAGCATGTCGCGGGTGACCTCGACATGAAACTGAAGTCCGTAGCCAGATCCGAACCTGAACGCCTGATGAGGGCATGCATCCCCGGATGCCAGCAAACCGCCCCCGACGGGAATCTGGAACATGTCTCCATGCCATTGAAAAACGGTAAATTCTGTAGGTAACCCGAGAAAGAGCCTGTCAGACTTACCAAGACCCGTCAATCCGACCTTCCGCCACCCCAATTCCTTTTCGGGAGATTGAACTACTCTGGCTCCTGCTGCTTTCGCTATCATTTGCGCCCCCAGACAGATACCAAGCAAGGGCGTCTTAAATCTGAGAGCCTTTTGGAGTAGGGCGGTCTCTTCCCTCAGAAAAGGATAGAGATCCTCATCATACACATTCATTGGACCACCCATTGATATTATCGAGTCGTAATACAACGCGTCCGGCGGAATTTTTCCACCGGCGAAAAGTGGAATTATATCTAGAGAGACTCCTCTCGATTGAAGAAAACTTCCTATATTTCCCGGACCCTCCGATGGATGGTGGGTCAATACTAAAGCTCTCATTTTTCTCTTTCCCTTCGAATGCAATTGGAACTCCCGTTGGTTATAGGTAGACGCCTGTCCCTACCGAAAGCTTTGGGAGTAATTTTAACACCGGGAGGCGCCTGTCTTCGTTTGTATTCGTTTATGTCGACCATTCGAGCGACTTCTCTTACTGTATCCGGTGGAAACCCCGAAATGTCCTCACAGGCCATGTCGTCTTCAACATAGGCCTTTAAAATAGGATCCAAAACACTGTAAGGAGGCAACGAGTCCTCGTCTTTCTGATCGGGCCTCAGTTCCGCAGTGGGAGGCCTCATCAAAATTGATTTAGGAATGATATCCGTGCCCGCCTTTTCGTTAGCGTATTCTGACAGTCTGTAGACCAGGGTTTTCGGAACATCCTTGATCAGGGCGAAGCCTCCCGCCGTATCCCCGTACAATGTGCAATATCCAACCGCTGTCTCGCTCTTGTTTGCAGTCGTCAACACCAGCCATCCAAATCTGTTGGATAGCGCCATGAGTATTGCCCCTCGAATCCTGGCCTGAAGGTTTTCGCTCTCAAGCCCTAAAGGCCCTGGGCCGAATGGGTCCCGAAGCGCAGACAGGAATGCAGTGTGTATGTCGGGAATGGGAACGGTTAGCAGTCTTATGCCCAGATTTGACGCCAGTAGACCTGCATCGGAAAACGTCTCGCTTGACGTGAAATCCGAGGGCATAGTCACGCCTACAACTCGATCCGCTCCCAGCGCCTCTACAGCCATGGCCGCGGTGAGAGCCGAATCTATACCGCCACTTAAACCGACCACAACCGTTTTAAAGTGGTTCTTTCCAACGTAATCGCCTAGCCCCAATATTAAAGCCTGAAAGATTTCTTCAATCTCCCCCAATTCCTCTGTTATGCGAGGAAGACTAGCCGTTCGGACGTTGGCCTCAGCGTGCCGACGAATCTCGGGACACGGACTGATTGGATTCCAGCATTTGACAGGTTTCAGCTTTGGGGAAACATCAATGTCCGTTATCAGAAGATCTTCCCTGAATCTGGCGGCCGACGCAATGAGCCGGCCATTTGCGTCAACAACGAAACCGCCTCCGTCAAAAACCAGTTCATCCTGGCCTCCAACAAGGTTGTTGAAGCAGACCACGCAATCTACAGCCTGTGCAAATCGTGTGGCTATGTTCTTTCTTATCTGGTATTTCCCGGCGAAGAACGGGGATCCTGATATGTTCAAGACTATATCCGCGGAGTTATTGATGGCGCAGGACTCTGTTATGGACCCTGGTATCCATATATCCTCACAAATTGTCACCGAGACACGGACCCCAGACAGATCAAAAACAAAACATCTGTTCCCAGGGGCAAAATATCTCTTTTCATCAAAAACCCCGTAATTGGGGAGTTCCATTTTATGGTAAATTCCAACAACTTCTCGTTCAAATAGTAAGGCCGCGGCGTTTCGCGCTCCACCGTCCACAACATCGGCAAATCCCACAAGCGCCGCCACCTCAAAACGCTCTCGAGCCAAATCCTTGAGCGCCTCTTGATTGTCGGATAGAAATCTTGATCTGAGAAGAAGGTCCTCCGGCGGGTACCCGGTCAATGCAAGCTCCGGAAATGTGACAAGGTCCGCTTCCGCCGCTTCCGCTAATCTGATTTGCGACAGTATCTTCCTCATATTGCCTTTGATGTCGCCGACTATTGGATTAATTTGCGCTTGAGCTATTCTCAGAATCATTGTTCTTGTTGAACCTCTTGCTGCTTACTGTCGGAAAACTAGCCATACGGCCCGGATTTAATTGTAACATACCCGGGATTTGATACGCGCCTTATCTGAAAAAAATGGCCGTCAACATCAAAGAGTGATTTTGACGGCCAACTGGTCCAGTCTTTTCTTACAATAGCGTAGGAAACAGAGTGAAAAACTTGGGCCTGTTCTTAAATGTCAAAGTATAGAGCGAACTCATAAGGATGAGGTCTCATTCGAATGGGGTTAAGTTCAGCATCCGTTTTGTATTCGATCCATTTGTCGATGGCGTCCTGGGTAAACACATCACCTTTCATCAGGAATTCATGGTCATTTTCAAGAGCCTTCAGAGCGTCCGCAAGATCTCCAGGAGTGGACGGAACGTTTTTGAGTTCTTCAGGGCTCAATGCGTAAATGTCTTTATCCAGAGGCTGGCCTGGATCCATCTTATTTTCAATTCCATCGATCACTGCCATCAGCAAGGCGCTGAACGCGAGATAACCATTACATGAAGGATCGGGCGTGCGGTATTCTATTCTCTTTGCCTTTGGGGACGCGCTGTACATTGGAATTCTACAACAGGCCGAACGGTTTCTGGAGGAATACGCCAGGTTGACTGGAGCCTCAAACCCCGGGACCAGTCTCTTGTATGAATTGGTCGTAGGATTGCAAATACCGCATAGAGCAGGAGCGTGTTTTAGAATCCCTCCGATTCCCCAAAGAGCCATTTGTGAAAGTCCGGCGTATTTGTCGCCGGCAAAAAGAGGTTCTCCACCCTTCCAGATGCTTATATGGGTATGCATTCCGGATCCATTGTCTTCGAAAAGTGGTTTGGGCATAAAAGTTACAGTCTTGTTATGACGCTTGGCCACGTTTTTCAGCGCATACTTGAACCACATGAGTTGGTCGCCCATTTGCACTAGCGGACTAAACTTCATGTCTATTTCGGCCTGGCCGGCGGTGGCGACTTCGTGATGCTGGGCTTCAATGATGATACCAAGACTCTCGAGCGTAAGAACCATTTCGGTTCTCAAATCCTGCTGGGAATCAGTTGGGGATACAGGGAAATAACCCTCTTTATGCCTGGGCTTGTATCCAAGGTTGGGCTCTTCATCACGGCCCGTGTTCCAGACGCCCTCTATTGAGTCAACCTGGTGAAAACCGTGGTTGGGGCCATAGCTGAACCTGACATCGTCAAATATGAAAAATTCCGCTTCCGGGCCGAAAAAAGCCGTATCGCCGATTTTGGTGTATTTGAGGTAAGCCTCGGCTTTCTGCGCTATGTTTCTCGGGTCACGAGAGTATTTTTCCTTGGTTACCGGATCCACTATATCGCAGATCAGCGATAGTGTAGGGTGGTCCATAAACGGATCCATGATAGCCGTGTTTGGGTCAGGTATTACCAACATGTCCGACGCGTGGATAGGCTGCCAACCCCGGATCGAGGACCCATCAAAACCAAAACCATCTTCAAATGAATCTTCTTCGAGTTCATGCAAAGGCACGCTGAAATGCTGCCACATGCCAGGAAAATCCATGAATTTCAGATCAACCATTACAGCCTTATTCGCTTTTGCGAATTCCAATACTCCTTTTGGTCCCATTAGTTACTCCTTTGGTCTTTCTTCATCCTAAACAAACGGCCATTTTATCGACCGAGTTCATCAGTTGGCCCGTAGCGCTGACTCAGACATGCAAGTTTCCCACAGAGCTGGGGTTGACTCAAAGAGCGTCCTCGTCACGCTCGCTAGTTCTAATTCTTATGACAGTTTCTACCGGCGTTACAAATATTTTTCCATCACCAATGCTACCGGTGCGAGCCGCCGCAATTATTTTTTCTATAACCTGATTTACCAAAGACGAATGGACAACCAGTTCCACCTTGATTTTTGGGAGGAAATCCACCAGATACTCAGCTCCCCGGTATATTTCCTTGTGGCCTTTCTGACGTCCGAACCCTTTGACTTCAGTGACGGTCATGCCCTGAACACTCAGAGAATTAAGCGCTTCTTTTACGTCGTCAAGTTTGAAAGGCTTTATGATCGCCTCAATTTTATTCATAACTGCTCAGTTCCCCTTTCCATCCAATCCCACTGGACCAGTGTTACGCGCTTGAGTTCCATAAAACAAGCTGATCGTGACAACTCGAGTCGTAATGATCAGAGGCTGTATCCCACTTCTCCATGAGCGGTCGTGTCTACCCCCAGCTCTTCGTCCTCCTGAGTTACACGCAGGCCCATTAAAGCCTTGATCGCATAGAGCAGCAGAGCTGTCACAACAGCGCTGTACACTAAGACAGCTCCTATCCCAATGACCTGAACCAGCAGTTGATGAGCGTTACCAAATAAAAGACCATCTCCTCCTTCCGCATTAATCAGCCGGGAAGCGAAAAGTCCCGTACAAAATGTTCCCCATATACCGCCGACACCGTGAATTCCGACAACATCAAGGGAATCATCATAGCCGAGACTATCCTTTGCCAGCACCGCTATATAACAAATTACTCCCGCAATTCCTCCAATGAAGAGGGCAGCCTCCAGTCCTACGTATCCACAAGCAGGGGTGATAGATCCAAGACCGGCTACCGCTCCTGAAGCCAGCCCCAAGGTGGTGGGCTTTCCTCTATGAATCCATTCGGCTACTACCCAGGTGATCGCTCCAGTAGCCGCTGCCATGTGAGTGACTATAAAGGCGTTGCCCGCAACCCCGTCGGCCGCCAAACGGCTTCCGGCGTTAAACCCAAACCATCCGAACCACAACAGACCGACGCCAAGCAGCGTCAGTGTCAGGTTATGGGGAATAAACGCCCGCGCTCCATAACCGCGTCTCTTTCCAACTACCAGGGCGGCCACCAAAGCCGCTACACCGCAGTTCAGGTGAACTACCAGGCCGCCTGCGAAGTCCAGTATTCCCAACTTCGACAACCATCCACCGCCCCACACCCAATGACAGATAGGGGCATAAACAACAGTCATCCACAAAAGTGTGAAGAGCACAAAAGGGCCAAAACGCATTCGCTCAGCAATCGCTCCGGAAATCAGCGCTGGAGTAATAATTACGAACATTGTCTGAAAGGCGAAAAATACGGAATGCGGTATAGTTAGCCCCTCTTTTACCTCAGATCCTACCCCGTGTCCGAAGAAGTAAGTCAGGTTTCCTATAAATCCTCCGACATCAGGGCCGAATGACAGGGTATAGCCCAATATCAACCAGAATATTGACGCCAGACCCATCAAAAAAAAGCTGTGCATCATTGTCGAGAGCACATTCTTGGACCTTGTCAGGCCGCCGTAAAAGATTGCCAGACCCGGAGTCATAACCAACACCAGAGCCGAGCAGATCATAACAAACGCAGTGTCGGCAGGGTTCATAAAAAGCCCTCCTCGTAAATTGTCCAGAGCCTTTACGGAGGAGGTCCGCCGGTAAACATTCGACCAACTCACAAGGCCTGAACGTGGATCCGTTGGTATGCCGAATTCACAATTTTGGCATTTCAGCAATTGATGTGCCAACAGATCAACGTTCAAGTAAACATTAGCTAACAAATTGAAATCAAAGAACTTAACTAATTAGCTCAATCTCGTTTACATGTCTTGTGTCTGAAAAATGCCTACGTTTTGGTAATAATAAACGACATTGTAGGACAATTTTGTAGGTTCTTCGGTGAAGCGTTGCCAAGAGAAATCCTACATTTCGGCAGGATTTCTCCTGGCAATATCTAGATGGCGTCCGCGTCCCGTTCCCCAGTTCTTATTCTGACTACCGTCTCTACAGGAAATACGAAGATTTTCCCGTCACCTATTGTTCCCGTTCTTGCGGCTGCTATGACCTTTTCAATGATCTGGTCCACGATGGCTGTTTCAACCACCATTTCAATCTTGATCTTCGGAAGAAAGTCGACAAGGTACTCGGCTCCGCGATAAATCTCCTTGTGTCCTTTCTGTCTGCCGAAACCTTTGACCTCAGTTACGGTCATCCCCTGGACTCCTATCGAGTGCAAGGCCTCTTTTACATCGTCCAGTTTGAAAGGTTTGATGATTACTTCTACTTTTTTCATTCGTATCCCCTTCCAGCTACTTCGTTAATTTGTTCAACACTTTATGATGTCCGGGACTCTGTAGCCAGTGGCCACGATTCCAGGACATGATTTTTCCATTTTTTAAATATTGTATGCTGTTTCCCCGTGTTCTGAGGTATCGCAGCCGATTACCTCGTTGTCATCAGACACTTTGAGCCCAACTATGGCCTTCACTACGTAAAGGATTATCAATGTGGCCACGAAAGAGTAGACAACAGTGGCAAGCACAGCCACAATTTGAATCCAGAGTTGCCCGGGGTTACCAAAGAATAGCCCGTCACTGCCGGCCGGATTGATAGCTTTCGACGCGAACAGCCCAGTGGCGATTGCGCCCCAGATACCGCCAACTCCGTGTACGCCCACAACGTCCAGGGCATCGTCATAACCAAGAGAAGACTTGGCAAGCACTGCCAGGTAACACACCACACCAGCCACTGCTCCCAGAATTACCGAAGATACGGGCCCTATGAATCCGGAAGCGGGCGTGACCGCTACCAGACCGGCGACTGCGCCTGAGGCTACGCCTAGAGTGGTGGGTTTACCTCTAATAATCCATTCAGCGGCCAGCCATGAGAGAGCAGCGGCCGATGTGGCCATATGAGTTACAACAAAGGCCATTGCCGCTCCTTCGCTTGCGGCCAGCGCGCTACCAGCGTTGAAACCGAACCAGCCGAACCATAGCAGGCCTGCGCCAAGCAGCGTCAATGTGAGGTTGTGAGGAATCATCGCCGCCTGGCCATAACCTTTTCTTTTGCCTACTACGATAGCGCAAGCCAAGGCGGCTACACCAGCGTTTATATGGACAACCGTGCCGCCTGCGAAGTCAAGAGCCCCCATGCCGGCGAGCCACCCGCCCGGACCCCACACCCAGTGAGCCACCGGACAGTATACAAACGTGATCCACAATATCATGAACAGCACAAACGAGCTGAACTTCATTCTCTCGGCGAAAGCTCCAGTAATTAGAGCCGGAGTAATAACCGCAAACATGCACTGGAAAATCATGAATGTTGTGCCTGGAATAGTCATGGTCTTTGAAGGATCCACGAGGTCCGGAAACAAAGACGCCCCTATATTGTTGAGAAAGAAGTAATGAGACCCTCCCAGCCATCCGCCTAGAGCGTCCGGAGCAAATGCGAGACTGAAACCGTAAAACATCCAGATTATTGACGCCAGAGCAATCAGAAAAAAACTATGCATCATCGTTGACAAAACGTTCTTGGCCCTGGTCATGCCACCGTAAAACATCGCCAGACCGGGCGTCATCAGCAAAACTAGGGCTGAGGATACTAGAACCCAGGCATTATCAGCTTGATTCATCTTTCTACGACCTCCATTATTGTTGCTTAGTCTTAAGCCTATGATCTTCTCGTCTTTGCTGAGCGCTCTTGTGCGATTTTGCTTCGAGTAACAGGTTCCTAATGTGAACCGGGGCTTAAGTTTTAATGGAGACAGAGCAAGCGTGGCGCCAAAGTTGTAAACATCAGGAACAAAATACGTAAGGCTTCGAAATAACCTTGGATAGCCTGAAGTCATCAACGATTGCGCCGCGAAAATTGAATGAAAAAGATACACAAATGTATCTTTAAACTACGTTGTTGTTACGATAACGTACGAAACCTGGTCGGATCTATCCCATACTTTCGGACACGCAAACCCATGATACGCTCCGTCAGGCCCAAAGCCCGAGCCGCTTTGGCCTTGTTACCCCCAGCGGCCTTAAGAGCGTCAACGATCAGGTCACGCTCAACCGTTGTAAGTGTGGAGTCCAACGTCCCGAAATGGGCTGTGCCACTAGCCTCCGCTGTCTGCAGGGTTGGCGGTAGGTGATGGGAATGAATCACCTGGTCGGAACTCAAGAGAACCGCTCTTTCGATGCAGTTTTCCAACTCCCTGACATTACCCGGCCAATGGTAACTCATGAGCATGTCTATAGCGGGCGTCGCAATTCTTAAGACAGGCTTGTCGTTAGCGCGGCTGTATTTTTCAATAAAATAGTCCGCCAGTAATGGTATATCCGTCTTTCGTTCCCTTAGAGGGGGAACGTGTATGGGAAATACGTTGAGCCTGTAATATAGGTCGCTCCTGAAAGAGGACTCCGCGATTAAGGTCTCAAGATCCCTGTTTGTCGCGGCTATGATTCTTACGTCTATTTTCAGAGTAGTAGAACCGCCTACACGCTCAAACTCCTTTTCCTGAAGCACTCGAAGGAGCTTGATCTGGGTTGTAGGGGACAAGTCACCAATTTCATCGAGAAAGATTGTCCCCGCATGGGCCAACTCGAAACGCCCTTTTCGTGTGGCGATAGCGCCGGTAAACGCTCCTCGCTCGTGGCCAAATAGCTCGCTTTCCACAACACTCTCAGGCAGGGCCCCACAGTTAACCTTCACAAAAGGCTTGTCGGCCCTTGGACTGTTATAGTGAATAGCGTGAGCCACCAACTCCTTGCCAGTGCCGCTTTCCCCTCTTACCAAAACGGTGGCCTCACTTGGCGAAACCTGAGAAATCAGATCGTAAACAGCGCGCATGACTTTGGAGTTGCCAACGATATTGGACGGCCGGAATTTTTCCCGCAATTCACTCTGCAGCCGCGCGTTTTCCTCCATGAGCCTCTGCCGTTCTTCCTGAGCCTCCTGTCGTAAGCGAACCGCCTGAGCGATCATGGATGCGATAATGGATAGTAAGCGAACATCCTCCTCAAATGAAACGCCCTCTTCGAAAAGTCTGTCGGCGCTGAGCGCTCCAATGACCTCGTTTCCTATTTTTATGGGAACACAAATAAAGGATATGTCGGTTTTCTGTAAACGCTTGCGCGCTCCCGTCCGATCCAGAAACATGGGCTCATCCGATATGTGAGGAACAATAGCGGGTTTTCCTGTTTTTACGACTTGTCCGGTAATTCCCTCACCGGGTCGGTATCTTCCCCGTTCTTTCTGAACTTCAGATAACCCGTGGGCAGTTTCAATCATGATTTCACCGGATTGTCTGTTCAAGAGCGTAATGGTTCCCCGCATCATCCCCATCTGCCTGGCGATGGCCTCCAGAACTGGGCCTACAACTTCGGCCAACTCTATTGACTGATCAAGAATTTGACTAACTTCAAACAGCAGCAAAAGTTCCTGTAGTTCTCTTTTAACCGCTGGTTGCTTATCTTTTTTAATAGCCATATAAACCCTTTCATAAGGCACGATTATTCAACCTACAAAATTGTAGGTTGAATAATGCTTTTTGTCAAAATTGTTTTGTGTTTGAACTGGAATCAAAGCCATTGCTAAAAAAGCTCAATAATGATAGAATGTTATAAATACAAACCATCTGGGGCCATATTTTTTGTCCGGCCCCGCACTGTTTTGCCAAGGGAATTTAACTAAAGGTGCAGCAATTTTAGGACGGTTTGTAACAACAATTGAACATGCATGACCACAATAATAAAATGATCTCGAGACTTGCTGAACATCGACCATTCAAGGCCTCAAGGAAGATCCTGATATTGAGGATGGGCTTTTTCTCAGTCTCCTTATTGCTATTATGTCTTGTAATCTGTTCCCATGCCATTGCGGCTAAACCATCTGAGGAGCTTGCCCAAAACTCTTTTCTTGAGGGTAGCAAAGCGCTTGACGCGGGAAACAGCTCCAGGGCGGAACATCTATGGAAGCCTATTCTATCCGACAATTTATACGGTCCCGTCGCCTACCTGCTTTTGGCAAGAAGCTTCGCCCAGGAGGGGGCGTTTCCCAAGAGCGAAAACCTGGTGAGAGAGTTTCTCAAACTCTATCCTGCGAGCCCATATCGTGAAGCTTCAATTGAAGATCTAACAGACTATGTTTATCAACAGGGAAAACCGGAAGCGTCCAAGCTCATGCTCAACGCTTTGCCAAACGCCTCTGAAGCCCGTAAACAGACCCTCCTATTGCGACTGGGCGACATAGAGGTCCGTCACGGGGCGTACAGCAAGGCTGAAACCTATTACAGGAAACTTTACATAAATTATCCGGCGGGACAGGAAGGTTTGCAGGCCAAAGAACGCATTAGCCGGATGGTTTTCAACGGTAAAATCCCGAAACCCGAATTCACCGAAGCCGAACTCCTTACGCGGGCTTCTCGTTTGGCTTCCGCAGGTCGTCATGACATGGCTGCTGAGGTTTATCACAGCCTGTTCATTCAAAAGCCGACTGATTACAGCCTCACTCTGAAGTATGCCCGAGCGCTCTACAAGGATCGTAAAAACGAATTAGCCATAAAAACTCTTGAGGAGGTTATCGCCAAACCCATTCCGGAGGAAAAGAGACTCGATGCGCTATATATATTGAGCCTTGTTTACTGGAGGACCGAACAGGACACGGAGTTCGTATCCTCGTGCGCCAGGATTCTGGAAAAAGGGACACCGGCTTTTAAGAAAAGGGTCCTTGCCAATCTGGCGGCGTTCAATTACGAAAAGGGACGATTGGCCAAAGCAGAGGTCTATTATAAACGCCTGCTCGCTGAATCCCCGGAACCGTCACTCAAGGCCAAGATTAAATGGAGGCTCGCGTGGATAAAATACAGATCGCGAAATTACACTGACGCTGCCGCCACTTTCAGGGAAATAAGACAGATTTCGAATGATGGCCAACTGGCTAAAGCCTCAAAATACTGGGAGGCTCGCTCTTCTACACTTGCAGGCAATTTTGATAAAGTGGCCCCTCTGTTCAAGTCTCTGGCTGAGGAATCACCGTATGATTATTATGGTTCGCAGGCTCACAAGATACTTGTCTCAGCCAAACAGCCGGTTGTCAAAAATGGCGCGTCAGGGAGAACATCCTTTCCTGATCTGACCTTGAACCCGGCAGCGCGATCAAATATACTTGTAAGCCATTCCATAAAATTGATGGATCTGGGACTTCCGGTATTTGCTCTGATGAATCTCCAGGCTCTGCCCAAGAGTCTTCGCTCTTCTAGGTCGGTCACTTTTCTGATGGCGAAGGCGGCCCAGGAATCCGGCTATTACGGACTGGCTCATGAAATAATCGTGTCGGGTTTTTCGGGACTTGTCGACAATCCTCCGGACAACGCTCCGAAAGAATTCCTGGAGATGATCTTCCCAAGACCGCATAAGGCCGAGACTTCCAAGAACGCCTCAAAAGGCGGGATTGACCCACTGCTTGTTTGGGCCATTGTAAGACAGGAAAGCAGATACGACTCATTCGCTGTTTCTCCGGCAGGGGCATTGGGGTTGATGCAGGTTACACCGAGGACGGCCCTTGTAGTGAGCAAGCAGAGCGATTGCTCAAATCATCAGATTGTGCAGGATCTTTTGGACCCCAGGAAGAATCTCGCTCTGGGAATTCTGATCTTGTCCCAGAACATGAAACAGTTCAAAGGGAACATCATTCCGGCAATCGCGGCGTATAACGCTGACATTAACAAGGTTAAGCAGTGGGTGGGACGAAACGGTCGCATGAGACAGGATGAATTCATAGAGAACATCCCATACTCCGAAACCCGTCTGTATGTAAAAAAGGTTTTGGCCAATCTGTCGGGGTATTCAAAAATCTATTCAAGGCAGGATCTGGCCGAACATCGGTAGCGGATCACAAGTATCCAGCTCACACAATACCCTGCGAAAACAAGGACATTTAAGATTGAACACTGAAGATCTCGAATGTTTTGACGTTACCCCATATTTGCGGCTATTCATAGACAAGGACGGCAAGTGGTATCAAAATAGCGTGGAGATAATTCACCCAGGGGTTTTGGGCCAGTTCATGGGGGCTCTGGAAACAGATTCGGACAACCATTACAGGATAAGAATAGGGAGGGAAGTTTGTTCGGTCGAGGTCGAAGACACTCCGTTTGTTGTAACAGGAGTTTCCGAGGACAAAGACGGCAATGTGTTACTCCAGTTAAATGATGGCACGCTGGAAATCTTCAATCCGGAAACGTTGCGAATTAATGGTAGTAACATTCCGTACTGCATGGTACGCAATGGGAAATTTCCCGTCCGTTTTAGTCGTCCGGCCTACTATCAGTTCGCTGAACGGCTGGACTTTGATGACAGTGAGCAGGCCTTTTTTATCAGCCTTAACGGAAAAAGAATACGCATAAAGTCCCCGGAGAAAACCTAAACCTTTCGGCGCCGGACTCTGGAAAATTCCTTTTGAGTTCTTGAAATTCTAATTTGCGGCAGGTGTTTCAAGAATCAGGGTAACGGGGCCGTCATTTATCAATTCCACTTTCATCATGGCTCCGAATTGTCCTCTTTCTATCAGGAGGCCTGATCCTTCGAGCAGGGAGATAAAATTCAGATACAGCTTTTCGGCGGCTTCCGCGGGAGCGGCGGAAGAATATGAGGGCCGTTTCCCCTTTCGACAGTCGCCGTACAAAGTGAATTGAGACACTACAAGTATGTCGCCTTGGATCTGAGAGACATCCAGGTTCATCTTACCTGAAGAATCAGAGAATATTCTTAGCCCCAACACCTTGTCCGCCAGCCACCTGACTTGATCCGCCGTATCGTTCACCGCGGCCCCAAGGAGGATTAAAATGCCCTGGCCTATGGAGCCTACGGTCTGATCTCCGACACTTACACTGGCTCGGGTCACTCGCTGTACTACGGCTCTCATTGGGATTTCATCTTCAAATACAATCTCCACAAAAGAACAAAGACCGGCACAAAATCCTCAGGATCCGTTCTCATCAGATCCGTAAGATTTGCGGGAGTCATAAAAGACCCTGATGTAATTTCCTCCCAATTCGGCGATGGGGCTACATCGGAATGGATCTCGAACAACTCGACATGCTCGTTGTCGGTTTCCCGACATGCTGCGATTTTTAGAACCTTTACAAGGATAGCCTCGATCCCCAGTTCTTCCTTGAGTTCCCTGATTGCGCAATTAAGATAGGTTTCGCCACTGTCAACATGTCCTGCGGCGGAAGAATCCAGTTTTGACGGATGTCGATCTTTGGACGGAGATCTCCTCTGGACATAAATGGAGCCTGCGGAATTAAACAGCAATATATGCGAGGCCCGATGCGTCAAGTCGTTCTTGTGAACATCAGAGCGAGTAGCTTGACCGATTACACGGTCATTTTCATCCACGACATCAAGTATCTCGCTCGACTGTTTTTCACACTCATCCATATTTGCTACGTCTGTTCCTCAATGGCTTCTTGTGACCTAACCCTTTGGCAGCTCCTTTCCGAGCTGTTCTTCAACCGATTTGATCTTTCCTGCTATTCGTCCGGTGGCGCCTTTTCTGTCGTCGATTTTGACATAGGTTACCACTCTGTCCGATTGATCTACGATGTTTTCATGACATTTGCGTATGACTTCGAAGACCTTGTCTGAAGGCCCTTCTATAAGGGTTCCCAAAGCGTGGATTTCAAAATCAAGACCGCTGTCCTCGATTATTCTCATGGATTGAGCCACGTAAAAACTAAGGCCTTTTGACCCCTTATCTAAAGGGAATACACTAATTTCAGCTAGCATTTCTTTGTCCCCACCTAGAATTTAAAGTCAACGCGAATTTTGAATATCTTTTTCGCCGGGAATTCGAAGAGTTCAACACCGGTTTTTTCAGACATGTCGCGTATGATTTGCAGTTTTACAGTCTCAGACTCAGCGATCAAAGTGAACCAGATATTGTAATCGTGCTTTCTAAGATAGTTGTGAGTCACTCCCGGGTATGAATTAATAATGGCCACGAAATCCTCGAGGCGTTCAACCGGAGCTTTAGCGCAAACCAGGGTGCTGACGAATCCCAATCCGCGGGAGTTGATGGAAGCTCCTATTCGCCTGATTATTCCGTCCTGCCTAAGTTTGGCTATTCTTGCCAGGACTTCCTCTTCGGAAATGCCCAGGCGTTCGCCAAGAACCCGATACGGATGGGATTGAACCGGGAAGTTTGATTGCGCCTGGTTAAGAAGCGCTCGATCCATAACATCCAGGTTTGGATGGAAAATCTCTTTGGACATGTTTCCTTGAAAAACCGGGTTGCGATATGTGATTTCAAATCATAGAAACATCTACGTCTAATTTCAAGCCTGACTCAAAAGGTAGGCGTATTCCTTCGGATTATCTCTTATGATGGAGAGTCCCCTCACAACACCATGGATCGGATTGGCGCCGATGATAACCCGAAATCCGGTCATTTTGGAAATCAGTTCCGGTAACCCTGGTAACCTGGACGAACCGCCGGATAGCACGATTGGAAAATGTTCCAGGTCGGACAATACGGCGGGAGAGGAATTTTCCATAGCTTCCTGAATCATCTCAACAATAGAATTTATCGGTTCGTCAATAGCCATTGATATTTCAGAGGACGATATATCGAGGCTCTTGATACCGCCTTTTCCGGCCTCTCTGCCTGTGATTCTCATCTTCTCTTCAGGAACCGGAGCCTCAACGTACCCAAGTTTCTTTTTGATGTCTTCCGCCAATTCCATGGTGATCTCAAGATTGTAACGGCGAAGCAAATAATCACAAATGGCAGAATCCAGAGTCTCCCCACCGATGCGCGTGGAGTCGGAATAAATGACATGCCCCAGAGCGACTATGCCCAACTCGGTAACGCCACCCCCGATCAGGATCAGCATCTGGGCCCGGGGAGAATCGATTTTGTAACCGGATCCAATCGCTGCGGCCATAATAGATGAAGCCAGAAACACTTTATTTGCTCCAGCTTTTGTCGCGGCTTCCACCAGGGCCCTGCGCTCAAGTTTGGTTGCGCAAATTGAAGAGGATAACGCCATTCGTAGCCAGCGAGAGGAATTTGTTTTCCATGAATTTTCGATGAACAGCCTTAACATTAAGCCTGCTGATTCGGAGTCTGAAATCGCCCCTTCGTTTACCGGCTTGTGAAGCGAAACATAATGAGGAGACCTCCCTATCAGCGATCTGGCTTTAGATCCGGCCGCTACGGGTTTCTCAACTGCGGGATCGGTCGCGAACAACGACGGTTCATCACTGATGATTCCTCTGCCTCTTAAATGGAGTCTGGTATTGCTTGTCCCCATGTCTACGGCAAGTTCTGTACCGGATACCCCACGGAACGCCTCGATGGCCCTGCCAAGCCTGTCGATCCCTCCATTCAGGTTTTTTGACCATCTTTTGGAAGCTGAGCCGTTGATAATTTTTTCCAGGGCTTCAAAGTTCACAATTAAGTCTCCGGATTCAGAGGCTGTGTGGTCTTGATCCATGTCTACCCATAACCTCAAGAGCGAGATAATATTGCTAAACCTGCGTCGAGTCGAGTAATAATAACGCTATTCCATGAATTTGCCTCACTTTCATAGGTAATGGCTGTTGGCCCCGTGAGCCCACAAGAAACAGGATCTGAGAAAAATGCTCGCACAAGAGATTCAATTGCTCGCCGCGATTGTTCTGGATTCCCTGATCGGTGATCCGAGATGGTGGCCGCATCCGGTGCGCCTCATAGGCACCGCTGCCTCGGCTGTTGAGCATAGAGCCAGGATGTCCATCAGGAACGAACGAGTCGCGGGCGTGTTGACAGCGACGATCATCGTGGCGTCATCAGGTTTTATAACATACGCGTGTATATACGTCGCGGACTGGCTTACCCCCTGGCTGGGGGGCGCTGTTTCAATTTTTATAATGTACACGGGCATCGCGGCCCACGATCTCGCAAAGCACGCCCGAGAAATTCAGATGGCCCTTGATACGTCAAATCTTCAACTGGCCAGACAAAGGGTTGGAATGATTTGCGGCCGGGATACCGGAAATCTTGATAAAGAGGGCGTCGTGAGAGCGACTGTAGAAAGTGTGGCGGAAAACTGCGTCGATGGTGTAACCGCTCCTTTGTTTTACGGCGCTCTGGCCGGGCCTGTGGGTGTTATAGTATACAAAGCGGTCAGTACCCTGGATTCCACTTTTGGATACAAGAATGAACGGTACGGACAATTCGGGTGGGCCTCAGCAAGACTGGACGACGCTGCCGCGTTCGCGCCCAGCAGACTTACCGGTTTTCTCGTACCAATAGCGGCATGGATCCTGGGTATGCGAAGCCAGGACTCATTTAGAATATTTAAACGCGATCGGTTGAAACATGCCAGTCCCAATTCGGGGCATACTGAAGCGGCCTTCGCAGGGGCTATGGGGCTTAGGCTGGGGGGTACCAGCTCTTATCAGGGGGTGGCGCATGAAAAGCCATTCATTGGAGACCCGGTTTCCGAGATCAATTCCGAAAGTATTGGAAAAAGTGTCAAACTGATGAACGCGACAACCATCGTATCGTTTGTCTCATTCGTAGCATTATGGACAATAGCAAGATTACTATGGGGCTATATATAAGGCGATCAGTTCCGGTCAGAAAACCGGGACTCAGTGATGGCGCCCACCATGGAGACTTATGGCGGAACTCCCGAAAATAATGGTGGTTGGTTGTGGTCCGGGTTCACCGGACTATATCTCAGGCGCAGCCGGTTCTACGGTAAAAAGGGCTACAACAATAGTTGGGACCGAAAGGCTGCTGGGATTATTTCCGGATTCATGCGCCGAAAGATTGGTCATGGGTTCTGAGATGAATGCGGCCCTGGACAAAATTGAAAAAGCCAAAGCCATGGGTCCGGTCGCTGTGCTGGTCAGCGGGGATCCAGGTCTTTTTAGTTTTGCCAGAATGATTGTAAAGAGATTCGGCAGGGATGAGGTCAGGTTTGTTCCTGGGATAAGCTCCGCGCATGTAGCTTTTGCAAGGCTTGCCCTCGATTGGGCTGACGCCAGGATCATAAGCGCCCACATGGCTGACCCGGGAGACGAATTGAGCAGGTCATTGGCCGTGGAACCCAAGATCGCGGTCCTGCTTGGTAGATTAGGCTCCATGAAATGGCTGCAGGAATTCCTCCAGATGTACCCCGCTCCCAGGAGGATCTTTGTATTTGAAAATCTTACTCTCGAGGATGAAACTGTCCGTGAGGTTTCATGTGAGAAACTGGAGGGCCTTCGAGTGAGTTCCAGGTCGGTGGTTGTAATGGTTCATCCCGACCTGCTGGAATGATCACAAAAGCCGTGATTCTCACGATAGGCAAAAGTTGAGCCGGCTTAACGAATACTCGGAAAAATGACATGATATTACTCCTGGGTGGAACGTCAGACGCCATAGATCTCTCAAGGCTCCTTATCAAGGAAGGACTACCGCTGATTTTTTCAATGGCCACCGAAATCCCGGTGGATCTTCCGGAATCCAAACTGATCACTGTAAGGCGGGGGTGTCTGGATGAGGCTGGAATGGAGGCCTTGATCCTGAATAGTGGATCTATCGCGTTGCTGGACGCTACCCATCCGTACGCGGAGGAAGTTACAAGGAACGCTATAAAGGTGTCCAGAAGGCTTGGGATAAGATATTTCAGACTGACAAGAGATACAGTTGTCCCGGAAGGTCCTGACATAATTTTCGCGGATAGCCACCAGGACGCCGCAACAAAGGCTTTGGCAGCGGGAGGTCCGATTCTGCTGACGATAGGCGTCAGAAATATAAGTCTTTACGCATGGATCCAAAGTGAAACAAGCGTAAGATTGGTGGTAAGGGCGCTCCCTAACCCTGAATCCATAAAAACGCTGGCCGATAATGGAATAGCGCCGGGAGACATGATCCTTGGTCAAGGCCCGTTTTCTTACGAGGATAATATTCGCGTCATCAAGGAATTCGGCGTGAGAACGGTGGTGACTAAGGACAGCGGTTCGCGCGGCGGGGTTGAGGAAAAGGTTCGAGCCGCGCAAAGCCGGGGATGTAAATTGATAGTAGTTAGGAGGCCGGATCATGAGGAACTGGAGTCGTTCAGCGACGCTCCCGAAATGGTCGGAGCGGTCAAGAGCTATTTGACGACCACATCCTCGAAGAGGGAAGGGGCGACCCCCGTCACCAGGTTGTAAAGCCTTACAGCGATTCTTCTGACTTCCCACTCGGCGTCTTTTGGGAGTCTGAGTCGGAGAAAATCGCGAAGCGCCCGAGCGTTAATCCACCAGATCCTTTCCTGGGATGAAGCCACAGGTATGGCCCTCCGTGCGTCTTCCTTGCGCAATTTACTGGAATCCCGGAGATTCTCGTATACTTCGAACGCTTTCTCGTTGGCCTCGCTTAGGCGCCTCAGAGCGTCTCTGACAATCTCTTCTTCCGTAATGTAGTTCAGAATGGGATAAACAAACGAAATTCCCTGGGCCTGGAATCTTCTGCTGGAACTCACGTGACCCTGGCCGATCCTGTGGCGGGAGATTTGAGCCCCACACGCTTTGGAAATTCCCGACACGTGAAAGTTGAACTGGACTGACTCAATCGGCGTCAAATGACCAAGGCTTATTAATTTCTTGTTTAGCGCCCTTTTTCGATCCGGATCGTCAGCCATCTTTTCCCTGCTTCCATAACTGATAGCCGCCGACCACGCCGGAAGAGTCTCAATTCTGGTCCACAAATCCCGTGTTTCTTCGAGCCTCCCAAAGGCGTCAAGCGGCGCTGTCACCGCTTCGAGCGTGACTTCGGGCTCAACATTTCCAAAACACTGTTTCCGTAATTCTTTCCATGGGTCATCAATAGTAAGCATTGGCAATGTTGTCTCAGCCATAATATTGTCCTTGTCTCAAAAGATGTCGCTGTGTTGCGAATTTCGGTCAGGGCGTCTAATGGGAACGCAAAAAACTGAATCCGCCTATTCTCAATCTACAGGTTAGTCCAACCCTGGGCCTGCCTTGTAAACGGCTTGCTCTTGGACAACCTTGCAAGCGTCTGTCGCCACAACTCTTCGAAGCTCTTGCACTCAGTGGGAAAATGGCTCCAGCCGATTTTTACGGAATGAGATATTTCAATTCCGTCAACGTGGGTGCTTTCAGAACTGAAAAGGCCCTGAACCCTGTGGATTATCTCAGTGGCCTCATCCAGCGGAACATTTTCAATGAAAGCGCCGAAGCCGCCTGTCCTGAATTTGCCGGCCAGGGATTTACGCTTGCTCAGATTGAGAAGTTTCTCCGTGAAAATAGTCAGAAAGCGTTTGATTCTTGAAATGTCGTGCTCAAGGTAAATCGAGTCCATATTTTCAATTTGAACCAGGATCAACAGACAAGAGGAGCGTTCCCCTGAAAGCTGTGACAATTTTATCAGGGTTTGCGCCCTGAAAAAACTCTCGTTCATTAGGCCGGATTCCCCATCGTACAAACGGACCGCCTTAAGTAACTTCTCATTAACAATGTTTCTTCTCACTATGGCCAGGACTGACCCCAGGAACTCCCATACTCCCCTGTCCTTGTCGAGCGAAGGATCCTCTTTCCGGGCCGCCAGAAGCAGGAACCCATCAACTCCCTGATCCCTAGTCCAGGGGACTATTACAGCGCTCTTGACAGGAAAGCCTAACGCTTCTCCCGTGTGAAAGATCGGTATGAACGCCTCGCCGGATTTGGGACTGCCCATTACAACCGATTGAAGGTTCTCGATGGCCCATTTCGCCCAACCCGGCCTAATTTTGATAATGCGCCCCTTATTCAGGGATTTGGAGAAACCCGTAACCGAACGAATACGACACATCATAGTTGAGATTGAGACCGTGGCTATTAGCGCCCCATCGAATCTGCCTTTATTGACCAGATTCGACACCATGCCATCAAAAAAGGTGTCGGAAATATTCGGCGCCAGGCGGTACTCATTAAGAAGTTCGGCAATTGAGGAAAACTCGGATCGTGATGTTTCCACACCTTCTGATGAATTCACAAGGCCAAGAATCCCCTCTATGGTTCTGGCAAGACCCTGAACAAATTTGATTTGGCTTGGCTGAAAGGCGGGAGATTCCGTGGTGTCGACGATGAGTAATGCGCTGTCCGCAATCGGCGCTATCAGCATTGCGAGAACCGGTTCAGGTCTTGAATAGATCTCCTGGACCAATGGGGGAACGCTTGCGTGAGTCTCGTGACTGATAGAGCCTTTCCTCGCCAAACCGACTATTCGGCTCTTTTCCGGAAGTAACGGGATGTCCCAGGTGAAATGCTTGCTGAGAGTCTTGTGGGAAATTAAACGAAACGCCCTGTCAATACTGGATTTCAGATACAGCGCCACAGTAAAGGCTTCGACAGTTTCAAGCGCGGAGTGGACCACGGTATTCAAGGGATGAACCAGGCTTGACCTAAAGTTTGTTGATGAATAATCAGCGTCTTTCAAGGTTTTTCCGTCTCGAAGATTACTGTTACCTGAATAGGCTCAATTGAATCGATTCTCAGTCCATCTGGTTTGATAGCGACAGGAACTTTCATTTGCTGCTTCAAGGCCAGTTCGGAGATGTTAACCGGATCAGTAGTGACGGACACAAGCTTTTTAAGGTCTCCCTGTGAAGCTCTGACACGGACATCAGGAGGAGACACCACTATTTTGCTCTTCTCCGGCAAGACCCCGATAATTGTCGGCACAACTTTAAAAACCTTAACAGAAGCCGCTTCAATGTTGAGTTGAAGATCTGACGGCCTGATCTGGGCGATTGTTATGCCGGGAGGAACCTGGAGACTGTTTGGAGTCATTCTAAAAAAATTCAGGCCGGGCGTAACCTTGCTGAGATCGACCACAGCCCTAACAACGCCGGGATTCAAGCTTTCCAGGCCGGACGATGATCCTCTCACGCGAACATCTATCCTGTCCATCCAGGGTCCCACAATTTCCATGGAAGACGGAAGATTGGTATACTGAATCGGGACGGAAATCCCGATTTCCGAGCGTTGAGGACCCACTATGAGGAACCAGAGAAATATGGACGTAGCTACCGAAAGCAGCTTCAGACGCCAGTTGGAAGAGAATATGGATCGCCATGTTCGGGGAGAATGCTCCCCTGCCGCGCCACGGTGATTCGAAAGGCTTTTATCAATGGCCTCAGTGAACTCGCTCCTCTTCTTGAAATGCGTGATTTGGGTCCCATCTACAAGAGAAACTTCTCCTCGTTCCTCCGATATGACGACACAAATCGCGTCTGACCTCTCACAAATTCCAATTGCCGCACGATGCCTGGTCCCATATTTCGCGCTCAGATCCTCGGCGCGGGACAATGGCAGGATGCAGGCCGCTGCCTTGATACGATCCCTATATATTAAAGCCGCCCCATCATGGAGCGGAGAATTCTTTTGAAAAATGGCCTGGAGTAATTCCGCCGACAGGGCGCTATCCAATTCCTTGCCCTTTACTATTAAATTGTCCAGACCGTCAAGCCTTTGGAAAACAATGAGAGCGCCGGTTTTCTGGCGGGCCAGTTCAGTGACGGCGTCGGCGATCTCTTCGATCAGAACTGAATCCGCATCCGGATAACGCCTGTTTCTCCAGTGTCTGATCGGTGAAGCCCTGTCTAACATCTGCCGGATTTCCGGCTGAAACACAATCACCAGCACAATTAGGATCGCCGCCCATATATACTGAAACAAAACCGAAGTCAGGATCAGCCCCATCTTGGTAGCCAGAAAATAGAATATGCCTGTTCCTATGAGCGTGACCAGGATCTGCATAGATCTGGTTCCCTTGAACCAGATGGCGACGAAATAGAGAATGAACGAGATCAAGCCGATATCGATAAGGTTGATGATGCTAATTGAAAGAATAAATTCCTTGATAAACGACATCTATATCTCTGAAAAGCTTAAAGATAACATTTTACATTGAACACTGCCCAAAATAATCAACGGCAGTAATCAAGACCATATTTCGCGGCCTTTTGCAAGCAATACCATAGGCATGAGAATGAACATCCACAGAAGCTGTTGATAACCGGTGTGTAATCCTGTTGATAAGTTTGGTAACCGGACGCATGACCCCAACGAAAAGCACTTTGTACCATTATAGGGCGCCACAAAAAAAGCCAATAAAATCAACAAAAAGTGTAAACGACCGTAATCTCAGGAGGCGCCTAAAATACCCTTTATTTTTGGAGGTATACTTATAAACATCTGTTGATAAACATATTTTTTTGAATGAAAAATGTTTTCCCAACGGAACTTTAAACCAAATCGATCCAGGGCTTTGTTTTTCATAAGTATACCCTAAATCGCCGGGGCCCTCACGTGACACGCTGCGCTATGGCCACTGCCCATTTCCTTCAGAACAGGCGTAATTTGCGGGCATATTTCTATCCTAAGCCGACACCGGGGATGAAAACGGCATCCGGATGGTGGACTGATCGGGCTAGGCGCGTCTCCTTCCAGGATGATCCGATGACGCTCAATTTCCGGGTCAGGTATGGGGGCTGCGCTCAGAAGGGCTTCAGTATAAGGGTGGAGAGGATTTTCATATATGGCGCGTTTAGGGCCTATTTCCACTATCTTGCCAAGATACATCACCGCCACACGATCCGATATGTGCTCTACCACGGACAGATCATGAGAAACGAATAGATATGTAAGATTATACTTCCTCTGGAGATCTTCCATTAGATTGAGAACCTGAGCGCGGATGGAGACGTCCAGAGCTGAAACCGGCTCATCGGCCACAATGAGGCTGGGATTGAGCGCAAGGGCCCGTGCGATTCCAATTCTCTGACGTTGCCCTCCCGAAAACTCGTGCGGGTATCTCTCGGCAAATTCCGCTCTCAGACCGACTTCTTCCATTAGCTGCTTGACCCTATCAATTCGGTCTTTCCTTGATCCAATGTGATGAATCGTCAAGGGTTCCATAATTGCGCTTTTGACTGTGCGTCGAGGATTAAGAGCGGAATATGGATCCTGGAATATTATTTGCATCCTTCGGCGTAAATGTTTCATCTCGCTGTTTGGGATATCGGCAATGTCGCGACCTTCGAACCATATTTTCCCTGAATCCGGTTTTTCGAGCCTGAGAACGAGTCTTCCCAGAGTGCTTTTTCCGCATCCCGATTCTCCCACAAGACCGAGGGTTTCACCTTCGGTAATGGATAAATCAACTCCATCTACAGCTCTGACGACAAGTTTGCCCGGTCGAAAAAAAGTTTGGACTATGGGGAAAGTCTTGACGATATTTTCGATCCGGACCAATTCCACCGGATTTTCATATGTTTCCTGAAGCTGTTCGGAATGTGATGACAAATCATGTCTCCGTTTGAGGCGTCCAGCTTGGCGGCCTCTTAAATCCGTGATATACGGTCACGCAAAGAAAGTCAAACGAGGGCCACAGTCATAGAATTCTTATACGCTCTGGTGGGAATAGCGCCCGGAATAATATGGTTGCTTTATTTCTTCATAGCTAACCGTAACGAGGCGAAGTCTTTCGAGACCGTCTTTCGGGTGTTCGTCTGGTCCGCGGCTTTTACTATCCCGGCAGCGATTCTGGAGCATGCCTTTGACGCGACACTGAAGAAGGGGACACTCCAGGAGTCATTGTTCGCAAGCTTTGTCCTGATAGCGCCGATAGAGGAATTTTTCAAGCTGCTGGCTGTATGGGTGGGGGCATACAGAAGATCGGATTTCCGGGGTCCGATGGATGGCCTGATATATGCCCTTACCGCGGCTCTAGGTTTTGTGGCGATTGAAAACGCCCTGTATACATTACGCCTGGGACCGGAGATTCTCTGGTCCCGAATGCTTTACTCCACCCCGGCCCATCTTCTTTTTTCCGCTGTTTGGGGCTATTCCCTGGGGGTCGCCAGATTTGTCCCGTCAGGAGAAATATGGATCATCCTGCGGGGATTTCTGGTCTCGGTACTGTTTCACGGCTCTTACAACCTTGTGGTAGCCCTGGACCCGGCCAGGGCAAAGATTAACCTCATTCCGTTGTTGCTGGTTCTTGCGGCGGTGGCGGTTTATCTTGTCAGGAGATTGACCAGACTTTCCCCTTATCCTTATTTGGGTGACGCGTTATTGATTGTCTGCCCCTCCTGCGAGGCGTATACACCCGAATCTTCGGAAAAGTGCGAGCGATGCGGATCTAACCTGACCGAACTTGATCCCGAGGCTCCCAGGTTTTGCTGGAAATGTCGTCACAGGATAGCGCCTACAGCGAAGCGCTGCCCCAGATGCTACGTGCGCATCAGGCAATTCAAGGCTCCTGACGTTCATGAAGAATCTTTAAAAAAATCTGGATAACCCTCCGGTTTGAATAAAAAAATGATTGACGGGACAATTTTTATGAATACATTTGGAAAAGATTTCATTTTGTATGGATCTTTTTCCTTGACAATTAGTCGTGTGGAGCGGCATAAACTCTAGGTTAAGGTATGATAACGATCCATAAAAACAGGACGGCTTATGAACTGGAATATTTCCTTGACGACAGAGTGTTCCCCATTGCTTTATGGGCAAAACTACGTCTCAAGTCGCGTCCGTCCCTGTCATTCAATTTCCACACTTCAAAAATCGTTTGACGGAGGGGTTTGCCTGAGCGGGGAGATCTTAGATCGCCTCCTCGTAAGGTTGAGATCCTAGTCCCACTGGGTTGGAGGAACGCGGTTCCTCTCAATCGGCTTTTTGAGCCGGCGCTTCGGTTCATTGAACCGGCAAAGGCCGAAAACTCAAGTGTAGGCGCTCATGACTCCGGATCTGATGACCCGGCATGTGGTGGGTGTAGAATCGTAATATCCGTATAATATTTCGAGAGGCGATTAGGTCCACTCGGTACGGGGGATGACTATGAAAGCTTTAGGGATTCATCTCTTGATCGAGCTTTGCTCTTGTAACCGGCAAAAGTTAGACGACATGGATTACCTTGAAAAAATTATGGCCACCGCGGCGGAAGTCGCAGGGGCTACAGTGCTGAAGACAGCGTTTCAGAACTTCAACCCTCAAGGGGTTTCAGGTGTCGTTGTTATAGCTGAATCACATTTAACCATACATACATGGCCTGAGTACGGCTACGCCGCTATCGACATCTTTACCTGCGGGTCCAAGGTCGATCCCTGGAAAGCAGCCGTTTTTCTGAGGCAGGAACTAGAAGCTGTCGATATGCAGGTCAGGGATTTTCAAAGAGGAATTCCCTGGGAAATTACCGACGCAGTGTCCAGTCATGGAGCGATAGAGCATGAGCATGCTTCGTGTAGCGGTGTTAACTGTTAGTGACAGGTCATCGGAAGGAATCAGACCGGACGCCTCTGGCCCGGCCCTGATCGACAGTGTTCGATCTTTGTCATGGCGGATCGTGGACACGGCTATTTGTCCTGATGATGAGACAAGCATATCCAGACAGCTCATTGAATGGGCTGATAAAGACGTCGCGGATTTGATCCTGACGACGGGCGGCACAGGTCTGGCGCCAAGGGATGTAACTCCCGAGGCGACCCAGACCGTGATCACGCGTCTTATCCCTGGAATACCGGAAGCAATGAGAGCGGCCAGCCTTCGTAAGACCCCCCACGCTATGCTTTCGAGAGCCATAGCCGGAGTGCGCTCAAGGGCGTTGATCGTAAACCTTCCGGGAAGTCCAAGGGGAGCTGTAGAGAATCTGGACGCAATAGCCAAAGCGCTTGAACACGCTGTTTCAAAAATCCAGGGAGACCCTTCGGACTGCGCTTGATCCCTTGCGAGCAGTCGTTGAAAGAAGCGATCCCCGAGGAAATATTTAAATTAGAGCCCCTCATGAAGATCAGGAAAAGGACTTTTCCTCAGGCCGCGGGATCAATCCTGAACGGCGCGCTAAGAGAAATGGGGCTGAGTTCTTCTCTGGCCCGCCAGTCTATTGTAGTAAGGTGGCCTGAAATAGTCGCGTCTGCGGTGGCTAAACACGCCAGGGCTGAACGACTGGTTGGTGACACCCTCTATGTTGTTGTAGATTCGTCCGTGTGGATGAATGAGCTTTCAGCCATCAGACTAACTCTGCTTGACAAGTTGAACGCTTGGCTTGGTCCTGGAATTCCCAAAATCCGGGAAATCAGGTTTGGCCAGGTTTCATGGCGGCGAGGGGAGCTAAAAGAGGCCAATGATCAACCTGCGCCCTCGTCGGCCAAAGTTGAGCCCGACGAGAAATCATTAAGAATATCCAGAAGCAACATCAACCTGGTTAAAGACGAAGAAGTTCGAAAGATTATCGAGAGGCTTATATATAAGGACGCTCGTCTCCAGGCGACCAAGAAAATCTCGTCGAAATAGCCGATATTCAATCCTGAATTTTGTGGGAGGTTAGAGTTACTTGGACTCGGCCTTGCCTGGTTTCGGCGGGGATGTGTCCCTGACCATCCCGATTCCAATAGATCCGCGGGAAAACGGTAGAAGTAGCCACACCTTGTTTGCATCCCTTTTCCTTACAGGAATCAACTGTGTCCCACGCTCAGGGGCTTCGGGGTCATAGATAAGCAGTCCCTTGGCCGTAAGATCCCATCGACCTTTGGACGGCTTGAACAGGTTGCTCATTACAAATGTGCCGTCCGGGTTTATCTCCAGAAAGGCCTGCGATTTGTTATTTGGGACCACGCGTGACTTTTCCTTGTCCGTAACGCCCCACTTTGAAAACTCATCCAGTTTTCTCCATTTTCCCACGATAAAATCGGCGGTAATGGGGTCAGACACACCCACAAGATTTGTGGATGGAGAAAGGCCCGGCGCCTCCTGGGGTGTGACGCCTGAAAAAAGAGGCATGAGTGTCAGGATGAGAACCTGGAGATCCAGCAAATTTTCGACTCCGAATCATGGGATTAATATAGGCGCCGCTTCCCCTTGTCTTGAGGGGTCATTTGAGGGAGCATATTACAAATTCAGTCCCTGTGGCAACCCGGATTTCCCGGGACCGCCTCCAAGGAATTTGAGGTGTTTCCATTGATTGAAAACAGGTTGAGGTCAATATACCAGATACTTTTCGCCCACTTTGGGCACAGGCGATGGTGGCCCGCCAGGACGCCTTTCGAAGTGTGTGTAGGAGCGATTCTCACTCAGAACACGTCGTGGAAGAATGTTGTCAAAGCCATCTCGAATCTTGATGAAGCTGACCGCCTTGATGCGCTCAGGCTCTATGAGATCCGGGAAGAAGACCTCGCCACCATTATAAGACCAGCGGGTTACTATAACATCAAGGCCAAACGGCTAAAGAATTTCATAACTCATGTTGTGGAGAAACATGACGGGTCCCTGGATAAAATGTTCCTGGCTTCTGTGGATGACCTCAGGAAGGAATTACTTTCCATAAATGGAGTTGGCAGGGAAACTGCGGACAGCATGATACTCTATGCGGCCGGAAAGCCAATATTTGTAATAGATGTTTACACAAGAAGGGTCTTGAGGCGGCACGGAATTTTAGGCGCGGAAGCGGATTACGATGAGGCTCAATCGGTTTTTCACAGGAACATTGAGCCTGATGTAGCCTTGTACAATGATTTTCACGCGCAGTTCGTAGCTGTAGGCTCCAATTATTGTGGAACCAAACCCAAATGCTCAGGATGTCCTTTGGAGGGAATGTAGGGTAGGGGGTCAGTAATACAGAGCGATCTGAAAGAAAGGACCCTGCCACTGGGCATGGACTTTTGCTGAATACTCGAGATCCGAGTCAAGGGTTACGGACCGAAAACCTGCTTCTATTCCAAGGGAGAAAGTGCTAAGCGCCAAAGGCGCTAGCGTCCCAGACTGCGGGCCTCGCCCCGGCCGTCACCTCCCATCCCAACATTCTGGCTTCATACTCAATCCCCCAAATCTTTTGCCAGTAAGGAAAGGGGAAATTGATTTTAGCCTGTACCGTAATGGGAACTTCTCTCACCCGAGCCGGAATAGCGAACATGTGAAGACCTAGACAGGCAGGGCCGCTGCTACTCTGCCGAAGGCGTTGACGTCCAACGCCATATACAGCGTCGATTCGGTACTCTTCGAGGTACCAAGGAGGAGTAGGATCAGGGGGAATTGTTGGGATATATTTGGAATCGGTGATCGTGCTGCCACCCTGCTTAGGGGTCACTGCCAATTTCATGTCACGGAAAGTTACTGGGTTGACATTCCACTCAAAGTCAATTCCCGCACGTAGAAAGGGGTTACGTATTATGTCGAGGAAAAAGCCCAGCCGACTTGAACTGATGTCCAGTTCGGACACGCTTATATAGTCATCCGCGGCGGATTGGGTATTAGTGAAAATTTTAGATCCGATTGTCCCCCGAAAAATCAGGTCTTCATCTACAGTCAATCGAAGTCCAAGTCTATCAACCTGTAGTTGCGCCATGAACGAATTGAATGGCTCTGGCTGAGGATCGAAGTTAAGCCCTCCTGCTGTAGAATTGAGTCCTGAAGCAGACGCTAGCCGATCATATTCTGCGCCGGAATGTCGCGTGACAGAGCCGGACACTAATCGCGGGGCGAAGAAACGATAATCCGACCAGTCCCACCATGTCCCTGATGAGAACCACGAAGAAAGATCCTAACTATGAGACGGTGTGGCTGAAAGGGTGAGACAAACGACCACAAAGAGCGCAAAGGGAAGAACCGCCGCAGGCAAATTTAATTTCGCTTCAATCCATACCTCTTTGTGTTAATAACGAAAAATAATAATAACAATAGACTATTAGGCCTGACTATATAGCAAATTCCGGCGAAGTGTCAAGAAATTGTTCCTTTCAAAAGCCCTAGAGGAAACGTGAAAAAAATAATTTATTTGATAAACCACGCCAACTAAACTATTCATCATTGCGTTTTTCTTGAAATTTGATATGATAACATCTAATAATTCCAGCCATGGAGGTTCCTGTGAGACTCCTAACTAAGGTTATAATAACGTTAATGATTCCTGCAACAATGATGTTCTCGGCCTGTACCGACGACACCGCGGAACTGAAAACAAGAATCGCCGAGTTAGACAAAAAAATCCAGAAGCAAGACAAGGATCTGCGGGAATTCTCAACCAAATTCGCTCCTGCGAAGGATTTCAGCGCTGATATCCAACGGCTGGAAGATCAAAATGATCGAATTTCTCAGACAATCAAGACCAAGGTAGAACCGCTGAACAGTAAACTCGAGGAATTTCGGGACTGGGCTCAGGAAGCTCAGAAGGAAAGGGAAGCGGTCAAGGACAAAATTAAGACGCTTGAAGTAAGTCTGACGGATCTAAAGAAGAAATACGATTCCAAGAGCAAGGAAATCGCCGCAGCCAGTAAAGAGTCAATTGCGGAAAAAAGGTCCCTG
Organism: Desulfomonilaceae bacterium; assembly: GCA_041662605.1. Lineage (NCBI taxonomy): Bacteria > Pseudomonadati > Thermodesulfobacteriota > Desulfomonilia > Desulfomonilales > Desulfomonilaceae > Desulfomonilaceae bacterium. The sequence goes on along the minus strand of JBAZSD010000004.1, from coordinate 62,665 downwards.
GACGCGATGAACAAGAGAGTGGATGAACTCACAAAGGGCTTGGGTGAAGTAAGAAAAGAAGTCCTCGACAACAATACCAAGCTCATCAGCGCCGTAAAGAAAACCCTGCCCAAGGTGAAGGAGGCCGCTGTAGCCGAACTAAAGGAAAAACTTCAGCCCCTGGAAGAATCCATAAGCACACTCAAAAGCGGAGTGGAAACAGAGAAAAAGAACATCTCGTCCAAGGCTCAGACCGTAACCGCGGACGCATCCAGGGATATGAAGGCATTGCTCGGTAAGGTTAAAGACCTGGAGGATATTGTAGCCGCCCAGAAATCCGCTCTTCTTGAGATCGGCACCAAGCTGCACGCCATTGAAAGACGCTAGAAGCGCAACGCCGGGAGACAAAAAAAGCGGGATCATGCCCGCTTTTTTTTGTTCTTTTGATCGAGTTCTTTCTAATTAACTTCGAGCTTCTTTGATAGCCTCTTCAAAACCTTTCAGCGACCCTTCAATCGTAGCGTCCGAAACGCAATAGGCGATTCTGAAGTATCCTGGACCGCCGAAGCCCGTACCCGGCACAGTCAGGATCAGTTTCTTCTGGAGGAGGTTGACAAACGCCACATCATCCTCGATGGGCGATTTGGGGAATAGATAAAAGGCGCCTTCAGGCTTGACCAGATCATATCCGAAAGCGGTCAACGCATTGTAAAGCGTGTCCCTCCGTCGTTTGTACACTCCGACGTCGACGATATCGTCCAGACACAATTGAACAGCTCTCTGAATCAGCGCAGGCGCGTTGACGTACCCCAGGATACGATTACAAAGGACCAGACCGTCATAAGTCTGCTTGGCGTTCTCCATGGCAGGATTCATGGCGATGTATCCAAGCCTCTCTCCAGGCAAAGAAAGGTCTTTCGAGAAAGATGTGACGACCATGCTGTTTGGATACGCGTTAAGAACACTTGGCACGGTAATTCCGTCATATACTATCCCTCGATAGGGCTCATCGGATATCAACGTGATGGTTCTGCCCAGTTCTTTGCTTTTGGTGGCCAACAAAGCGCCCAATTGGGAAATTTCGGCCTGGGAGTAAACTTTTCCAGTGGGGTTATTCGGTGAATTTATTACAACGGCGGCGGTCGTCGAAGTCATGGCAGATTCAATAGCCTCAATATCCAGGGAGAAATCGGCCTTGGTCGGTACCAGAACCGGTTTGCCACCGTGGTTGTCAACGTAGAAAACGTATTCAACGAAAAAAGGCTTAGGGATAATGACTTCATCACCTGGATTAAGGATAGCCTTCAAAGCGACATTGATGGCGCCGCCTGCCCCGACCGTCATTAGAACTGTCTTTTCGTCAATTTCAACGCATTCGTCTCTGGCTATTTTCCTGGCGACTGCGGCCCGGGTAGCCGGCAGACCGGCGTTCGGCATATATGCGTGGACGCCCGGAGATATGTCCGAAGCTGCTTGTAAAATAGCCGTTTTGACGGACTGAGAGGGCTCCAGATTGGGGTTCCCGAGGCTAAAGTCAAAAACATTTTCAGGTCCATACTGACTTTTTAAAAGGGCCCCCTGTTCAAACATCTTTCTGATCCATGAAGAACGTTCCATGAATTCGGCTATTTTCGCGGATACGGGCATATGTAGACCTCCTCGGGTTATTGCGTACAAACGAAAGCCCGGCGGAAAATCTGAGATGAGTTTTAGCCGGGCTTTCGACCTTGCATCAGCCCTTTTTTGCTAAGGGTGACCAATCCTAACACATTAAGCGCCAATATGTCAAGGGAATTTGGGCACATGCTGTTTGGGCGCCTGAGAGTCAATCAACTCCTTTTTTCCTGTTCATTGTCATTTGAAGTCTAATTTATTAAACTTCGAACGCCCGACGAACGCTGTTCACGTGGTTAGCGAGTCATCTCAATGGTTAGACGCTTTAAGAATACCACTCTGGTCGCTCTTATTCTAGGCCTGTCGCTGCTGATCTGGAGTGACGCCGCTATCGCTGATGAATTTGCGCGGGGCATTGTGGCGATGGATACCGGTCAGGATGATTTGGCAATCCGGTCTTTCAGCTCATATCTCGCGAGAAGGCCGCAAACCTACGAAGCCCTTATCAACCGGGGCGCAGCCTTTATGCGAAGCGGCCACGTCTATGAAGCGGTCTCGGATTGGAGCAAGGCCGATGATATTGCTCCTCTGTTTGGTTACGCCTTTTATACGGGGGATATAATCAGGGTCGTCTCCCCCAGAAACAGCCCCGTCAAATACGTGGCCTCAATAGAGCTGTTTCCTGAAAAGGCCGGGTCGGTGTTGATGACCGGCGCCGCTTATCTGGACCTCGGCCTCACATCCAGGGCCATAGATCTTTTCACGATGTCTGTCAGGCTGACAAAAAATCCTTTGTTCAAGACTGACCTGGAATACTGGGTCAAGTCATTGGACCCCTCGCAAAACGACCCATCGGAACAGCCCTGATCGATCCCTCTGAAAAATTGCGGAAAGCACTATTTGTTGGGCCCACGGAGCTTGAACCTCTGTATCTTGCCGGTGGCTGTTTTGGGTAAATCATCGACAAAACGTATTCCCCATGGACGCTTGAACTTTGGCAATCTGGGCGACAGAAAATCCAAAAGAGCTTGGACCAGATTGTTTTCAATGCTCTGATCCCATCCCTCGTTCAGTGTCACATAAGCGAAAGGTTTTACAAGACCTTCAATCTCGTGACCCACTACAGCGCATTCATTGACGGCTTCATGCTCCAGCAGGATGTGCTCTATCTCCATAGGCGACACCCATAATCCTCCGGCTTTCAGCATGTCGTCTCCTCTCCCCTGATAGGTGAAATATCCGTCCATTCCACTATACATGTCACCTGTCCTGAACCACCCATCGGCGAGCATCCGGTCCGCGTTTTCTTCAGGTCTGTTCCAGTATCCAGGGGTGACGCTCGCTCCTCTGATCAGGAGATGGCCGGTATCCCCAGGAGGACACTCCTGGCCGTCATCATCGACTATTTTGGCCTCATATCCAGGAACCAGCCTGCCGGATGTGCCGGCTCGGGTTGCGCCTGGCCGGTTCGAAATGAAAATGTGAAGCGTTTCCGTGGAGCCGATGCCGTCGAGGATTTCTAAACCGGTTTTTTCCTTCCACTTCTTGAAGACTTCGGGTGGAAGCGCTTCGCCGGCGGAGGCGCAGAGACGCACCCAACCGAATTTGGCGCCGTTCATTTTTTTCAATAGGGAATTATATTGTGTCGGCACCCCAAAAAACACGCTGGGCCTGAATTTCGTAAGCGTCTCAAGCACTTTCTCGGGTGAAGGCCTGTCGGACAGGAGCACGCTAGACGCCCCGAATCTGAATGGGAATGAAACGCTGTTTCCTAGCCCGTAAGCGAAAAACAGTTTGCTGACGGAAAAACACACATCTTCTGAAGAGATATTCAGGATATTCTTGGCGTAATTGTCCGCCGTGAAAAGCAGAGAGGTCTGTTTATGCGGTGTGCCTTTAGGTCTTCCAGTGCTGCCTGAACTATAGAGCCAAAAAGCGATGTCATCAGGTTTTGTTAGATATGGGTCGGCGTGGGGTGAGGCCGAAGCGAAGGTCGGGTCAAAACCGTTGTCGAGAAAAAGCTTTTTGGTGGAGGAAGCCCCAGTTTCCACACTGGCGACGAGGCTGTCCGAAGTGGTAACCAGCAAACGCGCTGCGCTGTCTTTGAGGAGGTAGATGTAGTCATCTTCCGTCAACATGGTGTTTACAGGAACCGGCCACGCCCCCAGTTTTATAGCGCCCAAAAAAGCGTAGATGAACTTCGGCGAATCAGGGGCGACGATCATGACCCGATCCTTAGGCGCGACACCCAGGTCTCTTAGAACATTTACGAATCTGTTTATGTTCTCGTCCAACTCCCTGTAGGTAATATTGCAGTCTCCGCAGTAAATGGCGATTTTATCCCCATTGATACGCGGATGATTTCCAAGAAGCTCAGTTACCAGGTCAAATTCTTGTCCGGCTTCCAATGCCGCCATGTTTCTTTCCTCCTGTTGTGTGTGGGTTGTCTGAAGGAACGTCAGGCAATCATGTTTGCTTCGTGGCTGGTGAAACGAGGGGATTCCGCGTTTACCACCTGGAAAGACGGTTGACGATGTAACGCCAAGAGCAAACTCTATGCCTAATAGGCGCCGGAATGTGGCGGAGAGCCTGAGAGGTTTGAATTCATGGATAAAAGCCGAGTCGGGGAAATTTTTAGCAGGCGAGTCAGGAGCAGGAGACTGGTAAGGTTCTTCCCACATCCGGCAAATAATTGCCGTTTACCTGGCAAATATTAACTCCGGGTTAGTATCGGCAACTTGATAAGGAACGTCGCTCCCTGACCCTTACGGCTGCGCGCTTCGATCGCGCCGGAATGGGCTTCAACGATACGCTTGACGTTGCTCAGTCCCAGTCCGCTTCCGTGAGTTTTGCTCGTGCTAAAAGGCGTGAACAATTGTCGAGCCTGATCAGGCGGGATCTCCGGGCCGTTGTCTCTAACGCCAAGTTCCAGGGACGGGAACTCATTGCCTTCCACCAGTTTCGTCCATATGGAAACACGGCCCCCGTAAGGGGCGGCGTCAATCGCGTTGAGCAAAAGGTTTATCACAGCCTGTTCAATTTTTGCCGAGTCCAGTTCTGTCGTTGGGATGCCTTTTGAATGGCGCTCAATTATCCTGAGACTTTTTTCCTGGGCTTTTGGTTCAAGCAGTTCAACGCATCTCCTTGCGATTGATGTCACGTCCCCAGGCGCTTTGTTAAGAGTCAGAGGACGGGCGGTGTCGAGTAATTGCCTCAGAATATCCTCGAGTCTCGAAACCTCATGAACCGTAATTTCAAGACGTCTGCGATCATAGCCATCCAGTTCGAGTTTTCTTTCAAGTATCTGGAGGTTCATCTTTATTGAGGACAGAGGATTCCTTATTTCGTGCGACAGGGAAGCGGAGAGTCGCCCAACGTACGCCATTTGTTCATGCTCTCGTACCTTGGCTTCCATTGACACTCGTTCACTAATATCGCGACAAATGCCGATGATGACCGGCCCGACGCCAAGGTCCGCCAATCTTGCCCTGACTTCGCGATACGAGTGTTCGACAGGTTCTTTTGCAAGAAGATATTGAACCGGGCCGGGTCCTGATTCCCCATTCATGATTTCACCGTAAGCTTTCAGAAGATTCTCGCGCGATTCTGGAGCGACGAAATCAAGGAAGAGTCTGCCAAGCGTTTTTTTCAGGGGCGCTCTATGCATGGAACAGAAAGCCCGGTTGGCGAAGATGATTCTTTGATCCTGAATAACGAAATAGCCGTCGTTTATCCCTTCAACCAGAGTCTTGTAGCGTCTCTCACTGGCCGCCAGTTCAGCAGTTCTGACGCTTATGGCCTGCTCCAGGTTTCGGGCGTGTTCAGTGATGGAAAGTTCGTGCATATGTTGGTAATGGTCTGAAAATTTGTGAATTGTGTATGAAAGACACCCGTTGATGGAGGCTACAGATTCGGCCAAAAGGGTTAAACGGCGTTCAGATTTGAGACGAGCGGTCACGATGACGCGGAAAAGTTCGAAGGCCTTTTGAACGTCTGAAAGCGCAAACCCGGCCTGTAGTCGCTTCTCAGTGATATAGTCGATGAATTGCTGTATCTGATCAAGACGACCGGAGGACAGATACTCAAAGTTGCCCTCGAATGCCCCTGACACAGTGCCGGCCAATTCATCCAATGTGGTTTCAACATAAGAACCGGAAAGTGTTGAAAGTCTGTGGGCCCATTCGCTTTTTATTTCATCGGCGTGCTTTCTGAGCCATTTCAGGAAGGCGCCTGAAACAGGATTGACAGGGTAAACGGAAGATTTATCCGGAACGTCGACGGTTGTGGATCGAGTCCTGTTTTTGTTGGCTTGCGCTGTCCCTGGCCGCGTTTGGGACAGTGTTGAAGATATTGGTTCTTTTTTGTTACCGGCGCGGTTCATGTTTCTTTTGTCCCAGATGGCGCAGACCATCAAAGCGAGGCATGGGATCTTCACACGTCGGAAAATTGCGAGATGGAAAACGCTTTTCTCAAAATGTTTCGAAATAAGCTCGCTGGATGAATTATGGCATAAAGGGGTATCAGGACGCCAGTATTGACTTTAGACGCCAGGAGATGGAAAGAATATAGATCGTGAGATTAATTGGCTTGGCGCGGGAAATCCGGCGGAATTTCATAGCGGGATTTTCTATTGACAGCGTGCTTACAGGGTTATAGATTACTTTTTTACTTTTCTCTACCGGAGTAACTAGCGTGAAAGGCCGTATTCGAATTGATCGGGAACGCTGCAAGGGCTGCGGTTTATGCATTACCGTGTGCCCCAAGAAAAAGATCGAAATTTCTCCTACGTTAAATACCAAAGGCTATTATCCCGCGACTTTCCTCGAAGAAGACATCGACGATACCGAGAAAATTGAATGCACAGGTTGCGCTTTGTGCGCAATTACGTGCCCGGACATCGCGATCGAGGTTTATCGCGAGGAGAAGCAGAAATCGAAAGACGAAACTGATTGAGAGGAACTAAGAATGTCCGGTAAGACTCTCATGCGCGGCACCCATGTGCTCGGGGAAGCAGCGATAAGGGCCGGTTGTAGAGCATACTTCGGTTATCCCATTACACCGCAAAACGAATTGCCGGAGTACATGTCTTCCAAGTTCGCAAAATTGGATGACGCCGTCTTTATACAGGCGGAAAGTGAACTGGCGTCAATAAACATGGTCATCGGAGCCGCCGCTGCGGGCGCTAGAGTAATGACATCATCTTCGAGTCCGGGGATCAGCCTTAAACAGGAGGGCATATCCTACCTGGCCGCTATGGAGCTTCCGGCCGTCATAGTCAATATGATGAGAGGTGGACCGGGTCTGGGTAACATAGCTCCTGCGCAAGGGGACTATTTTCAGGCCACCCGGGGCGGTGGACACGGCGATTATCGAGTTATTACGCTAGCTCCAGCCTACGGTCAGGAAATCGCCGATATGACTCGGCGGGCCTTTGAACTGGCAGACTATTACAGAACGCCTGTCATGATTCTTGGCGATGGGATGATGGGGCAAATGATGGAGCCCGTGGTATTCCCGGAACCGATAGATCCTCTATCCTTACCAAGGAAGGAATGGGTCGTGAACGGCTCCAAAGGTAGGGGCAGCCGTATAATACTGTCGCTACTGCTTGATCCTCCCAAAGAAGAAGAGCTTAACTGGCGGCTTATGCGTAAATACGACATGATTTCAGACAGCGTGCCGGACCAGGAAATGTACCTTACGGACGACGCTGAGCTTGTCATCGTGGCCTATGGAACAGCGGCGAGGATAGCCAAAGGAGCCGTCCACAGGGTGAGAGAGTCGGGCATGAAAGTGGGCCTGTACAGACCCAAGACTCTTTGGCCGTTCCCATCGAAAGGACTCATAACTCTTTGCGACCGTGTTCGCCAGTTTCTGGTTTTCGAGATGAGCGCGGGACAAATGGTTGAAGATGTTCGCCTCGCTGTGGAAGGACGACGGCAAGTCTCGTTTTACGGACGACCGGGTGGAGTCGTTTCGACTCCGGAGGAAGTAGCGTCCATTTTATCGAGCGCGTATCACGCCGCCGGAATTTAATCGGAAGCAATCCCTTCGTGTCAACAAGAGGGTTTTGCCTCTTGCAGGCCGAGACCCTGAAAGGGAGAGGGCAAAGTGAAGAAAATATTCTCAAGACCAGACTCTTTAAAAGACAACCCGTTCCATTACTGTCCGGGCTGTGGTCACAGCGTTATTCACAGGCTTGTAGCGGAAGTGATAGATGAACTGGGTATCAAGGATAAGACAATCGGGGTTCCGCCGGCAGGTTGCGCAGTCCTCGCATACAACTATTTTGATGTGGACATGTGCGAAGCCCCACATGGAAGAGCGGCCGCGGTCGCTACCGGTCTGAAGAGAATTCTCAAGGATCGTGTAATTTTCACTTACCAGGGTGATGGCGACATCGCCGCCATAGGAACAGCGGAAACCATCCACGCCGCTAATCGTGGTGAACGCATTACGGCCATATTTGTAAATAACGCCGTTTACGGGATGACTGGCGGGCAAATGGCCCCCACTACCATACCGGGACAGGTGACTACTACAACTCCAGGCGGAAGACTACCAGTTCGTGACGGATACCCTCTGGACTTGAGCGGGATGCTGGGGTTGGCGGCCGGCAGCGCATACATCGAGAGAACGACGGTCTCTAATCCCAAGGGGATAATCAAAACAAAGAAAGCCATAAGAAAAGCGTTTGAAGTTCAACTCGAAGACAAAGGCTTCGCCCTTGTCGAAGTGCTTTCACCTTGTCCCACAAACTGGAAAATGTCTCCTACGGAAGCTGCTCGCTGGGTTGATGAGACCATGACGAAAATATTCCCGATTAAGGTAATCAAAGATGTCGCTTAAGATAGTTTTTTCAGGGTTTGGTGGTCAGGGCGTGCTCATGATGGGATATGTGCTCGCCGTCGCGGGTATGAAGGAAGACAAGCATGTCACTTTTCTGCCTGCGTATGGAGCGGAAGTTCGAGGAGGCACGGCGAATTGCACGGTTGTTGTTTCGGATGAAGAGATAGCCTCACCCATAGCGTCTTCGCCCGAGTTCGTGGTCGCAATGAACTATCCTTCGATGATCAAGTATCAGAATATGATAAAATCCGGGGGAACCATGTTCCTGAATTCGGACCTCATAACTGAGGCTCCGGCTCGGGAGGACATAAACGTAGTTAAAGTGCCGGCCAACACTCTTGCCCATGAAATGGGATCGGACCGTTCTCTTAACATGGTGATGCTGGGAGTTGTTAGGGCGACGACAGACATAGTCTCGGAGAAATCCATATCTGTAGCAATTGAAACTGTTCTGGAAGGTAAAAAACAGAAGCTGATCGATACAAATCAGAAGGCTGTAAGCGTAGGCTCTGATTTCATTCGAAAGGCCTGAAAAGCTTGGAACAAAAATATCTTTGACGGCTTATATAGGTTGGAGGTTTTTATGAAAACGGTCAGAGAGATCGCTATCCGGATTCCCAACAAACCTGGGTCTCTGTCAAACATTATTGAACTATTGAGTTCGAACGGCATTTATACCTTGGGACTCAGCCTAAATATTTCAGGTTCCGAGGGGAATTTGAGTCTTGTCACCAATGACCCTTCCAGGGCTCAGAATATATTTGAATCCTCAGGATTTTCCGTAACTATTAAAGACAGAATAGTTGTTCAGGTTCCTCAGCATCCCGGTGGGCTCAACGCGATTTTAAGGTCGCTCAAACTTGCCGAAGTAAATCTGGAAGACATGTACTATCTTCAGGGCGCATACGCTGTGTTGAAAACGCCAACGCTGGTTCTGGCCGTGGATGACAATTCAAAGGCTCTTAATGCGTTATCCCAGGAATGGATCAAAGTGGAAGGTGAGGAAGTCCTGACATACTGAAATTATATCCTATCATCGCGGGCCCATTATCTGCGGGCCCGCAACGCCCCCGCATGTGAACCTTCCCTGACTTCCAGAGTTCGTTTCAGAAACGCCACCATTCTTTCAAAAGCGTCCAGCAGCACGGGCTTCATGTAGCGATTTTCAGTTTTCAAGTCGTAAACGATATTGAACATGTGACCCTGACACGGATAGATATTCAATTCAAACGGCCGCATATTCGTTTTGAGATTCCAGGCCAGTTCTTTGGCGTATTTTACATTGTAAACGTCATCTTTTTCTCCATGAAAAATTTCCACCGGGGGCAACTTGTATGGCTCGTAGGGCATAATCCAGGGCCATCCGCCGTAGTTCCACACTACAGCTTTCACCCGAGGGTCCGCGCTTGCGACGCTCAACACAGCGTTCGCCGCCTGAGAGAACCCGCTCAACGCAATCTTTCCACTGTCTACGATTGGCCAGGAGCACATGTAGTTAATGGCGGCTTCAAAGGATTTAAGATACCATTCTTTACTCACCGCCAGTTTGGCTCCGACAAAGCCCTGGTTGAAACTCCCCAGAAGATATCCGGCGCCGTGATCCCATGTCCATGGACCGGGCGCCAAGTCCTCGGGATAGTTTGACGGGTCGATCAGAATCACCGCAAAATTCCTATTGGCAAGATTCTGGCAATGATCATGATATTGATAAATTTTCGTGGCGCCTACGCCGACTCCAGCGATAACAGCGGGAAGCGGCTCACGGATTTTATGTTGAGGAAGGAAAATGTACCCCGGTAGGCTGTGACCCTTACCAAGGGGTATAAGCGCCCTCATGTAATAAGCGAACGCGTCAGGTGGCAGAAGATAAAGAGATGATAGGACGAAGAAAAAAAGAGCGACAAACCTATTGGACTTCATACCAGACCCACAAATTGGTCGAGTTTTGACCAGGCTGATTTACATTATTAGCGGAGCTAATAATAAATTAAATTGAATGACTAAGATTATCACTATGTTAAATTACTGTCAACAAGTTAATGGGATGTCCAATATTAACTTTTAATTAATTTTATACCTTTAATCTGCTGTTATATAATGGTAATTTTTATGGTGATACCATTGGATATGTTAGGATCATTATCAACTGAGCGCTTCGGTAGTCTCAGGATACCATATAACCCTAGCTCATTCTATAATAGTTGAATTTGGGTTCGCCTTCGAATATCATGGCTGCAGTGGTGTAATACCGAAACGCACATCCAGGGACTTAAACAAATGGGCGTGGCAGGAGTATTCCTCGGTGGTTCCGACATCGACGCCCCAGCCGAATTCATACGCAAACACATATGTAAATAAACCGGACAGAGGTCCGAAAAATATTACTTGTCGGAGTTCAGTATGAATCCTTCGTCTGCGCCTTACCAGCCAGTGAACCGTATCAGGATTGTCACAGCCGCTTCCCTCTTTGACGGACATGACGCCGCAATCAATATCATGCGTCGAATTCTTCAGGCTTCAGGCGCTGAAGTTATCCATCTCGGGCATAACAGATCGGTTTCCGAAATTGTGAGCGCCGCCGTTCAGGAAGATGTTCAGGCGATAGGGGTCAGCTCTTATCAGGGTGGCCACGTCGAATTCTTCAAATACATCGTTGATCTTCTGCGTGAACATGAAAGTACGCAGATAAAGGTGTTCGGCGGTGGCGGTGGCGTAATCGTCCCTGAAGAGATTGCGGAACTTGAATCATACGGAGTCACCAAGATATTCAGTCCTGAGGACGGACGAACTGCTGGATTGCAGGGTATCATAAATTCCTTTCTTCAAACTTCGGATTTCCCTGTTTCAGACGGTAGTCTCAGTGGCGATATTTCTGACTTGACTCCCACGAACTGGAAAGCGATTGCAAGATTGATTTCGACGGTGGAGGTCGCAAAGGAAACCGGCAATAGTGACCTTGCGGACATCCGGTCACAATTGCAGGAAAAGTCCTACGGCAGGAAAGTACCTGTCCTGGGGATAACTGGAACGGGAGGGGCCGGAAAATCATCATTAACGGATGAAATCATATTACGTTTCTTAAACGATCAAACGGACAAAACCGTAGGGGTGATATCCGTAGATCCTACCCGGAGAAAAACAGGCGGAGCCTTGCTGGGAGACAGGATCAGAATGAACTCTATCCATACGGATCGAGTTTATTACAGATCCATGGCTACCAGAAATCAGGGTTTCGAAGTGCCTGCCCATATGGAAGAGGCCATAGAAGTTCTGAAGGCCGCGGGATTTGATTTCATAATTGTTGAAACAGCCGGAATAGGGCAGGGCGACGCAGCGATAGTCCCTCTGGTCGATGTGTCCCTTTACGTCATGACATCCGAGTTTGGGGCGCAAAGTCAGTTGGAAAAGATCGATATGCTCGATTTCGCTGATTTGATAGCCATCAACAAGTTCGACCGGCACGGATCAGAAGACGCTTTGCATGACGTTAGAAAACAGGTCCAGAGAAACCGCCTCAGCTTCCAGACCGGTCTTGAGGATCTCCCTGTATACGGATCTATAGCGTCCCGTTTCAACGATGACGGGGTCAGTTCCCTGTACGTGGGAATAGTGGAAGCGATAAATGGTAAGACCGGCGTTGATTGGAAGACTTCCATGACGGCCCGGCGGGATCGGAAACCTTCATCGAGAACCATAATCATTCCGTCGGAGCGATCCGGTTATCTCTCTGAGATCGCCAACTCCGTACGACGGTATCACTCATGGGGAACTGAACAGGAGGAGCTGATAAGGCGACTGTGGCGTTTGGACGGTGTAGAAAAGGAACTGCGAAACTCGAACGTCAATGAAGAATCTGAAGCGTTTGTTAAAATTAAAAAACTCCAGGAAGAAATAGAGAAACAGCTTGATCCGCGAGCCTTGAGGCTCGTTGGGGAATGGGAGGACATCAAGGAGGCTTATTCTGGGGACGATTTTGTTTTCACTGTTAGAGGGAAAAAACTCCCAATAAAGCTAAAAATCAAAACCTTGAGTGGTACGCTTCTCCCACGGATAGCTCTTCCAAAATATGAAGATCCAGGACAGTTATTGAGATGGCGACTCAAGGAAAATCTACCAGGCATGTTTCCGTTCACCGCCGGCGTCTTCCCGTTCAAGAGGCAAGACGAAGATCCGACACGAATGTTCGCTGGTGAAGGAGATCCATTCCGGACTAACAAAAGGTTCAAGTATCTTTCCGCCGGTAGCCCCGCCAAGAGACTTTCTACCGCCTTCGATTCAGTCACACTGTATGGACAGGATCCTGAGGAGAGGCCGGACATCTACGGCAAAATCGGCACATCAGGAGTTTCGATCTGTACACTTGATGATGTAAAAATTCTTTATTCCGGTTTTGACCTTACGGCCCCCAACACATCGGTTTCCATGACCATCAACGGACCGGCCCCCATAATGCTGGCAATGTTCTTCAATGCGGCCATTGATCAGAAGCTGGATCCAATAAGAGAGCAGACCGGTTCAGAGCCCACTCCCGAGGTTGTTCTCAGGGCAAAGTCCGAGGTTTTGAGCAACATAAGAGGAACCGTTCAGGCTGACATACTCAAAGAAGACCAGGGTCAAAACAGTTGCATCTTTTCTACCGACTTTTCTTTGAGAATGATGGGTGACATTCAGGAATATTTCATTCGCAACAATGTCGGCAACTTTTATTCAGTGTCCATTTCCGGCTATCACATAGCCGAGGCGGGAGCGAATCCAATAACTCAGCTAGCGCTAACACTGGCTGATGGTTTCACCTATGTTGAATACTATTTGTCTCGAGGGATGAATATTGACGACTTTGCTCCAAATCTAAGCTTCTTCTTCTCTAATGGTCTGGAGCCGGAATACAGCGTCATAGGCAGAGTAGCCCGTCGAATATGGTCTATAGCCGTTCGAGACAAATATCGGGGCAATGAACGTTCCCAAAAGTTGAAATATCATATTCAAACGAGTGGGCGTTCTCTACATGCTCAGGAGATTCAGTTCAACGACATCAGGACGACGCTCCAGGCTCTTATAGCCATTTACGATAACTGCAACTCCCTGCATACTAACTCCTATGACGAGGCTATAACGACACCGAGTGAGGAATCGGTTAGACGAGCCCTTGCGATTCAGATGATAATCAACAAGGAGTGGGGGCTCTCGAGAGTAGACAACATGAATCAGGGTTCTTTCATTCTCGAGGAACTCACGGATATGGTTGAGGAAGCCGTGTTAGCCGAATTCGACCGCATTTCGCAGCGTGGTGGAGTCCTGGGGGCCATGGAAACCGGTTACCAGAGGACAAAGATTCAGGATGAGTCCCTCTATTATGAAACCATGAAGACGACGGGTGAGTATCCGATTATTGGAGTGAACACATTCCTGAATCCTCAAGGCAACTTCCTCGAGCAATTGGGGATAGAGTTGGCCAGAGGGACCGAAGAAGAAAAGAAATCCCAGTTGGAAAGACTGGCCGATTTCAAGGACCGTAACAAGTATGAATCGGCTCAGGCCCTGGAAAAGCTACAAAGGGTGGCCCAGTCTGACGGAAACATATTTGAGGGACTAATGGAGGCGGTCAGACACTGTTCTTTGGGAGAAATCACCCAAACCCTTTATAAAGCAGGCGGTCAATATCGGAGAAATATGTAAGCGGCTCCCGGAATATAGCGGGAATGGCTAGAGATCATTGGCTCCAGAAGAACGCTCTGATTCTGATGAAAACTCCGGATCCGAAATTACGACGGTTTTTGGTTCCGTAACCCTTCCACTGGGTTTATGGAGGAGACGTATTCTGCAAACTCCTGGCGGTAAGGAAATGGCGCCGTAATAGACTCCTTTGTCGTCAGTGAGCACCTCCGACAAATCTCGCCATGGACTTTGAGAAATTTGGACGGTGAGGGAGGAATAGGGCAAATTCGGGAAACCGCCGGTGAAGGTAACTGTTTCTCCCATAACCGAGGCCATCAACGTGCTTCTTCGCTCATAACGGTCCTCCGGCAAGTCATATTTTCTGTTAACTCTTGAAACAAGACTGTTTCTTACTTTGCGGTTATACCTGGTCTCTGAATACTTGTAGGGAGCTGAAAATGGATTCTTGGCTTCGATAATGGAGTTCCAGTCAAAATCTACCCGCAACCCGGCAGTCACGTTGTAATGCCGGCCCCAGCGGCTGTCATTGCCCTGTTCGAGGCGCAAATTGAACATGCCATCCCTGGAGTTGACAGATAACGCAGCCTGGTAACCGGAGCGATCCGACGCTTGTCCCGCATAACGATGAGCGGAGGCGTTCAGACGAAAGTCAAGCCAGGAAACAATGGGAGGGAGCAGGAAGCTGATCCTCGCGTCGGCTCCACTTGGCAGGCTTTCCTGAAAAAGCGACACTCCATCTTTTCCAATTTCCTCACGGCTGTTAACGGGGAAATAGGCGTTAGCCGACAAAGTCAGGTCCGAATACCTACCGGGCAAAGCGGAGAATTCAATTCCTACTCCGGCCTCACGCAGGAAATCATCCGCCAATCGCCTCGGCCGGGTCCAATCATAGAACGAGTGAAACCCCACCATAACTTCAGATGTGACTAGTTGCCGTATGCCGGCTCCGATCGCGTAGCTCTCTTTATTACCGGTAAGAAGCGCCCGGGGAGCGAAGAACACGCTCTTGTCGGGCCAGGCCTTGACCGGTATAAAACAGTCCATTTTAAATGTTGGGAGACCTTTCCACTTATCAAACCCCGCGTCAAAATCGAAGTTGTTGCGCATCGGCGCCGGCAAGGCCATGCGGAGACCATGATTCAGCGTGTAGGGCAGGTAGCGCTCGGAATGATCAGGGGCAGGGGCCTGTCTTTTATGTTCAAATTGCCCCACAATTACGGGTAGTTCTACTGTAGAAGGGAACTTGGGCGCCGGCGGTGAAGCGGAATAAGGCATAGCGCTTGGGATCATAGAGATCTCGAGCGCGATTACGAAACTTAAGGTAACGAGCTTTGTATATGTTTTAGATGATGTTTTCATTATAAAAAGCTGTTTTATTTGATATATTAACGCTAGTAACTTTGAGTCTCCTTGTCAAGAAAAATGATTTTTGCCCAGATGTTTCTTTGAATTCATCCGTGTCCAACATGGGGTTGACCTGTGGCGCCGCAAAAGCTATAAAAGTCATTCCCCGCATGTTCGGCGGCCGGCCTCGCAGTTTCTACCGCACGACGATCAAGAGAGGTTCCTGGAGTTATGAGTTACAGCATACCGGAGTGGGCGATCTCGAAAGTATTGCCTCATATCCTGTCAATCCCTGAATACATTCCCGGCAAACCTATAGCGGAAGTGGAGCGTGAGCTTGGGATCTCCGGAGCCATCAAGCTGGCCTCGAATGAGAATCCTTTGGGACCGTCTCCCAAGGCGGTTGACGCGATTGTTAAAAATCTGGGGATGGCCAACATATATCCGGAATCATCCTGTCCTGAACTTCGAAGAGCGTTAGCCTCCAGATACGATCTCGATCCGGATCATTTTGCTCTCGGAAATGGTTCCGATGAGATCATGCAGATGTTGTCTCATGTTTTTGTCAGTGTCGAAGATGAAGTAGTAATGCCGGAAAACGCTTTCTCAATGTACAAGATAGTGACTAGACTCTTCGGAGGTAAATCGGTTTTAGTCCCATTGAAAAAGTTTCGACCCGACATAAGCGCTACGATTCGGGCTTTAAACTCAAGGACTCGACTGGTATTCGTGTCGAATCCGCATAGTCCTACGGGAACCGTCATCAGCCGTTCAGAGCTAGAGGAACTTCTAAGCGAGACGAAAAAAGTAAATGCGCTTCTAGCGCTCGATGAAGCCTATTATGAATACGTTGACGCCGAAGAATATCCGTCAGGTCTTGATTATCTTTCACGTTTCGACAACCTGATCGTTTTAAGGACTTTCTCAAAAATATACGGACTTGCAGGCATGAGAATCGGTTATGGCGTAGCCCACACATGGCTGATTGAATTGTTGAACAAAGTGAGAGCCCCATTCAATGTTAATCTTTTGGCGCAGGAAGCCGCACGGGCGGCCCTTGGGGACGATGATCACATCAGGAAGTCTCGTCAACTGAACTTATCAGGTAAAAGATTTCTGCATGAAAGACTTGCCTCTTTGGGATTTGAGCCTATCCCTTCCCAGGCTAACTTCATAGCTTTCAAGCCGAATTTGAACGCCGGGGAAGTCTACGCCGCTCTCCTGAAGGAAGGGGTTATCGTGAGGCATTTAAAGAGCTTTGGGCTTCCTGACCACATACGTGTCACAGTCGGACTTGAAGAACAGAACATGAAGTTTATTGACGCCCTGAAAATGGTGACACGAGGTTGAGTGACGATCTCTTGAGCGACCGGATTAATGATGAAAGAACGGACCAATTCGGATGATGAAGTGGAATGACAATAAATAGGGACAGGATTGGCAATCAATCTGGATTCGTTATCGCAATAGACGGTCCAGCCGGAGCGGGAAAGACCACCATAGCGCGTAAGCTGGCTGAGTGTCTCGGCTTCTTTATGCTGGACAGTGGGGCGTTGTACCGGGCCTTAGCCCTGGCCCTCCTGAGACGAAAGGTGTCCCCGGAATGTGATTGCATATCAGAAGGCACGCTGAGTTCGATCAGGATTTCGATTCAGCCGATTTCCGGAGGCATGAAGCTTTTTCTTGACGGTGAGGATATCAGCGCGGAGATTCGATCAGAAGAAATAGGGGTGGCGGCGTCAAAATTTTCAGCCAAAGCGGAAGCTCGCAAAGCCCTCCTTGGGTTACAACGGTCTGTCGCGAGCGAACGCAACATTGTGGCTGAGGGCCGAGACATGGGAGCGATAGTGTTTCCCTTTGCCCAGGTAAAATTTTTCTTGACTGCGGACCCTGAAGAAAGAGCGAAGCGACGATACTCGGAACTGGTGGAAAAGGGCGAGAGCATCTATTACTCGCAGGTTTTGTCTGAAATGCGCGCTCGGGATTATAGGGATGAAACCAGAAGTGTAGCGCCGATGGTCCCTGCTTCGGACGCCGTAATTCTTGACACAACGCGGCTGGCGCCTGATGAGGTTGTGTCATTCATGTTGGAGCGCATAAGAGAGAAACGGTTCCCCAAAGATGGCGAGATTTGAGGATGATAGAGAAAAAAACTCCGTTGCGACAACTTTTTCTTGTAACAATGTCACAGATGGTATATGAATAATCGATTACTCAGCTTAGTTGAAATACCGAAGGCGGACAAAAGAGTCTGGGGGTGCTTACTGGATGGAAAACTTGGAAACCCAATCTATTGACAACTTAACTAACGAAGAAGAGGGGCAGGATAACACTAAAGAAGAAAATTTCGCTGAACTTGTCGAAAGCAGTTTTCACAAAGCCCAGGAAGGCCAGATAGTCAAGGGTGTTATCGTACAGATCACACCCGAGAGCATTATGATTGACGTCGGGTCTAAATCTGAAGGACAAATACCCATCGACCAGTTTACGAACGCTGAAGGCGATCTGACTGTCTCAGTGGGGGATGAGGTCGAAGTCTTTCTTGAAGACATGGGCGACTCTGGTGGGGTAAGAATCTCTAAGACCAAGGCTGACAAGATCAAAATTTGGGATGAGATAGCTCAGATATGTGAAACTGAAAAGACGATTCTCGGCAAAGTCGTAGCTCGCGTAAAAGGCGGCATGCAGGTGGATATCGGTGTCCCGGCGTTCCTTCCAGGTTCCCAGATCGATCTAAAACCCGTCCGTAATTTCGACAAATACATTGGTGAGACATTCGAATTCAATGTTCTTAAGTATAACCGTAAGCGCGGGAACATAGTGCTCTCCAGAAGACCGCTTCTCGATAAGTCTCGAGACCAGCGTAAAGACTTTATCTCTACTGCTCTCGAAAGCGGAGAAATCTTTACGGGCGTGGTAAAAAACATTACCGATTACGGCGCCTTTGTTGATCTCGGCGGGATTGACGGGCTGCTTCATATAACCGATATGTCCTGGGGTCGTATCAACCATCCGGCTGACATGATCAAGGTTGGAGACGAGATCAAGGTCAAGGTGTTGAAGTTCGACAGTGACAAGGAAAGAGTGTCGCTGGGACTTAAACAATTGGTCCCTGATCCGTGGGAAACCGTTGACCAGAGTTATCCTATCGGCTCCAAATGGTCCGGTAAGGTTGTCAGCATTACGGATTACGGTGTTTTCATTGAACTGGAGCAAGGTGTCGAAGGACTTGTTCATGTTTCAGAAATGGCCTGGACCAAGAAACCGCGTCATCCTTCGAAAATGGTCCATATCGGTGAAGACGTTGATGTCATAGTCCTGAATGTGGATAAGGAACAGAAAAGAATCTCACTGGGGATGAAACAGTTACGGTCCAATCCATGGGATGTAATAGCCGAACGTTATCCTGAAGGTACAAAGATTGAGGGTAAAATCCGAAATGTGACCGATTTTGGAGTCTTTGTCGGAATTGATGAAGGTATTGATGGCTTGGTTCATATTTCCGACATATCCTGGACACAGCGGATCAAACACCCGGGAGAGTTGTACAAGAAAGGGCAAACAGTTCAGGCTGTCGTGCTCAATATTGATAAAGAAAACGAGCGTTTTTCCCTTGGGATCAAACAGATGCAGGAAGATCCATGGGAAACCGTTCCCGACAGATATCCTCCTGGGGCCAAGGTTGCCGGCAAGGTTTCGTCCATAACGGATTTTGGAGTATTCCTTGAAATAGAAGAGGGTATCGAGGGGATGATTCACGTCTCCGAACTCTCCAAAGAAAGGGTCAGTTCACCCCACGATTTCACAAAAGAGGGAGCTGAACTAACCGCTGTTGTGTTGAAGGTCAACAAGAAAGACAAGAAGATAGCGCTATCGATCAAGAGTCTCGAGAGGACGGCTGACTATGATCAGAAGGGCTACGCCGGTAGCCAGGATGTGGTAGCTTCTAATCTCGGCGACCTTCTGAAGGAGAATCTTGGGGCGTCGCTGGGCAAGGAATAGTTAGTTACAGAATCTAATTATATAAAACTTTAATCTTTTTCTTCTATTTTTGGCGTCTGGTACGAGTGGTGTTTACTGCCAAACAAACTCGGGCTAGACGCCAAAATTGTTCTAGCGGATTGGAAATCCGAAACTGAAAAGTCTACGTTTTTAAACTCCACGTTCAGCTCCGCTGTCCAATTTTGTCGACCCATGGGCAAGATAGCGGCGAACAGCGTCAACGGCTTGACTTCTATCGTTGATGGAACCGAGAGTTTGCTCTGTTACCAGCCATCTGATGATCGCTCCAAGGAGCGGTCCCTGTTCCAGTCCAAATTCATCCATGATCGCAAAACCATCCAACAGGGGCTTGATCGGCGAGCTTTCATGCTTGAACGCAAGCTCAATCGTCTCGTAGGCTCTGACCTTAGCCCTCTCGAAATCAACAGATTTCCTCGCCGGTCCTTTGGCCGCAAATAGATCAGAAAGGTAAATCAGGACCAGACCAATGAGATCCAGGCCAAATCTCTGATGAAGTCTAACAATGGCTCTCTGTGAGAGGTTCTCGTTGGTAAGGATAGAGGTCCTCATGTGGCCCTCAACCCAGGTCGAAACCTCGGAAAGCTCCCTGGACGCGAGCTTGATCCTGCTCCCTGCGTCGATACAAAGGGCCTTGGAAAACTTTTCATGTCCGATAAACCGACGACGACCGTTAGGGCCTACAGTTAAAGAACCAGGTTTGCCGCAGTCATGAAAAAGCAGGGCGAGTTTCATCAGCCAGATTCTGGGTCTCCCGGAAACCGGCTCGTCAAAAAGGTAGTCCTTAATCCGGACGGAAAGGGATCCAAAAATTCCCGAAAGGTGTTCTACAGTCCGCTCGAGGTTTGCAATAGTTTCAAGCGTATGTCCCCAAACATCCAGATGATGGAAAGCGTTTTGTTCAAATCCCATCGTGGCTTCTAATTCCGGAAAAATGGCGGATATAAGAGATAATGAAGCCATTTCTCCAATAGCGTGAGAGGATCGACCGTATGACAGAATAATGGCGAATTCGTCCCTGATTCGTTCTCCTGATACCAGCTTTACCAGATTGGAGTGTTGCTCTATCCCTGCCCGGGTTTCCTCGCTGATTCTGAAGTCCAGACACAAAGCAAACCTGAATGCCCTGAGCATTCTGATTGGATCATCAGGAAACGAACCACCTGTGCAGATCCGGATTATCCTGTCTCGAAGATCCTGGCGTCCCATCATAGGATCCACAACACCGGAGGGAAGTCGGCCATTGATTGCGTCCCAAAGATGAATCGCCATGGCGTTGATGGTGAAGTCACGAGAATAGAGATCCTCGGTGATTCCTGATCCTCTGATACTGGAAATGTCGACTACGTTTTGATGGTCATGGCGTATTACAACCCTGCCCGTGCGTCGTTCCTTATCCAGGGGCACAAAAGAAGAACATGCCCCCATGCGGTTAGCCAGCGAGCGCGCTATTTCATAGCCGTCTCCTTCAACAGCGAAGTCCAGGTCCGTCACTGTATGACTGCCTAGTAAAAGGTCACGTACAGCGCCGCCGACAAGGTAACTCTCGTCGCAAAGACTCAGAACCTCCCTAAATATTTGCTGTGAAAGATCCTGGCTCAACAAGTTTTCCTTACACATCAGCGGATTATGACGACTAAGAAGAATACAGGCGATTTGAGAGGCGGGTTTTACATCTGGGCATGAACCAGTTCAAACCTGATTGTGCCAACTATTGGAGAAGACGTTAGAAGAAGGGGGATTCTATTTTCATCATTGGAGATCCACAACTTGCCCTTAGCGATTTCTTTGGGCTCGCGTCCAAGACGCTCAAGGCGCAGGGCCATACGGACAGCGGAAAGGCATCCCGCTTTAACATTTACGGTTTCCGGCCCTTCCGGATACACGAAAAGTCTGGCTTTGTCCTTTCCATCGTAAATATCTACAAAAAGCGGCTTGTCCAGGTCTTTCTGATTGCGAAGCAAATAAACGGCGCTTATGGGATCGTGGAGGCCACCAGACTTTTCGGAATGACTTTCCACCCCTTCAGCTTTGCTCTTATTCACATGGACCGTCTTTTTTTTCTGGTCAAAAGCCAGGTCTACGACTTCAGAGCGCAACAGATTGGATTTCAGATGAAAACGATAAGATTCAGGAAGGAACGTACTGGCTGAAAAGGTCGCCTGAACCCGGCTCCAGATTTCGAGTAAGGCCTTGAGCGCCCCGTCCGAAACAGCCTGAGCGGTAACACTCATCATTTTGGAGTCAGTCTTCATAGTGATATCGCCGTGTCCAGCCCGATTTCCATTCCATGAAACTTCATATCTTAGAATTTCAGTTTTTTCCTTAGCGAATGTAGGCTCTACCGAAAGGCAGACCCCGACTAACAACAAAACCGAACATATTATTTTGGGTAGTGTTTTCAGTTGATCCTTCTCCAGTGGAATTTCTTGTTGACTTCTGGCATGGAGATAATCAACGAATCCGACGCGATCTGAAAGGGCCACTTTACTGTGTTTCCAGCGTCATCGGTAATACTGATCTCATTCTTGTCCAGAGTGAATTTCCCTGTCCTGCTTTTGACGTTATCGGAATGCTCATTATCGAATCGGTTAAAGACTACCTGACCATTGTCGGTGAATTCGATCTGAGTTTTTGTCTGATCCCTGGGATTCTGACGTTCTCCTTTATCGTTGAGCTGGTACAAAAGCTCCCATTTCCCGACAACGCTTTTGTCCGCTCCTCCCTGAAGCGTGGCCGACATTCCGGGACTGGACTGGGCATCATCCAGTCGAGCGCTTTTGGGCAACGACGCAGTGAGGCAGGAGGCGCAGAACGCTGCGACGCACAGCAGGACGGGAAATCCTATGATTCGTGAATAAAAAGTCATGCGGCGACTACCCATTTCATGCGGCTCAAGACAACGATGTTTAATAACCAAAAAACCAGGATCGATATATCACCACAGATTTGAAAGAGGCTTGGGCTGAATTTCCCTCACGGTCTGGGAAACTCCAACGGACTGTGGTTCAGAAGGCTCAACTCTGGCCGTGATAGTCTGTTCTTGTTTCGGTTCCGCCGGTTTGGCTTCAGGCTTGGGCAACGGGAATTCGCCACGCGCCAGCCTGGCGAGGAGGCCCTGGTCGGCAATTATACAATAAGAGCCAACGCTAAGCGTGTGAAAAACAGCTTCGGCGTCCTGCCAATCAAGTCCAAGACATCCATGGGTCAACCTGCCGCCTGTAGCTTCAGCATAGTGAATGTATCTGGCGCCATCAAACACCAGTTTGTATCGGAAGAACCCTGGAACCCTACGGTCTTCCCATCTTGCTGGAACAGGCTCGCCTTCCTCTATGAAATACCAGTCAGGCCTCACCCAATCAGCGACAGGAATTTTGCTTCTTATGGGAAAGACTCCCACAGGTGTTTCAAAAGCGCCAACCCGGGTTTTTCCCTTCCCGATCGCTACTGGTCCTACGCGTAGCAACCTGCCTTCCCTATCAAACAGATAAAACTGAAAATTTCTCTTGTCTATAATTATAAAGGCTTTTCCATTACGGTTCCTGACAAGCCCACCGATGTTTTTGGCCTCGACAATGACTCTCTGGATTTGTCCTTCATCGTGCATGCGATGTCCATAATAATCATCATACATTTGCGGTTGTTGCTGCGTGGGAGCCGGGCTTTCGGGTTCCGACGCGCGCTCCATCTGTTCGCGCAAAATTCGTTCAGCGTCTCTCGAGTCATATTGCAGGTTGGGCGCTGGCGCTGTGTTGTTGTAATATTGCTGCGAATTGGCCGGCCTCTGGTTGGAATAAGCCGGAGGCGTCGCCTGAGAATCTCCATAACTATATGGACTGTTCTGATAGTTAGCGTCGTCATAATACTGGCCGTGCGCCAAAGAAGACACGCAGAGACCAAAAATAACCCATACTCCACATTTAAATAAATTTCGCATGGTTAAGACCCTCTTCTCCATCATTACAGAGAAAATTACCTCATCAATTTGAAATTACATTTGCTATAATGTAATTCATATATCGTGTCAACCCACGATATCCTGTAGATAAGCCAGATCAAGACAGAAGCCCATACTTTTTCATCTTATATTGAAGATTGCTTCTCGATATACCCAACATCTTAGCCGCTTGCGCCTGAATATTTCCAGCTTTCCTCAAGGCATCCCTGATCATTTTTTCCTCGATCGCGTCAAGTGCGTCCATAAGACCGCCGCTTGCGTCGACTCCGACTAAATGCGTTGGAGTTGAATTCGCAAATGACTTGATCTGGTTTGGAAGGTCATCCATCATGATAGAATGACCCCTTGACATTAGAATAGCGTATTCTATCGCATTTTCCAATTCCCTGACATTTCCGGGCCAGGAATATGAACACAGGAGTCGTAATACATCCCCTTGAATTTCGGTAATATTTTTCCCAAAACGCTCACAGGATTTTTTCAGAAAATGGGAAGCCAACAGCGGTATATCTCCACTTCGATCCTTCAATGCCGGCATGGGGACATGCACAACATTGAGTCGAAAAAACAGATCGGACCTGAAGAGGCCGGCGTCAACCTGTTGCTGTAGATCCTTGTTGGTGGCGGCAATCAGCCTGATGTCCACCCTGATGTCCTTGTTTCCGCCGACCCGTTGGAATTCTTGCTCCTGAAGCACGCGCAGCAACTTGACCTGCAGATTGAGTGACATTTCTCCTATCTCGTCAAGAAAAAGGACTCCGCCGTCGGCCACTTCAAATTTACCAAGTTTGTTTGAAACTGCCCCGGTGAACGCGCCCTTTTCATAGCCGAACAATTCAGATTCAAGAAGAGTCTCCGGTATGGCCGCGCAGTTAATCGAAACAAAAGCCTGAGACGAACGGGAAGAAGCTTTATGAAGGGCCTTGGCTACAACCTCCTTGCCTGTTCCAGACTGACCGGAGATCAATACTGTAGCTGACGTGTCTGCGACTCTTTTCACTATCTGAAAAACGCGATCCATGGCCTCTGATACGCCGATAATCGAATCCCAAACCGGATCGGATTCCACTCCTGCTCGTGTAGGATTTGGGTTCATGCTTCTTCTTTGAACGGCTCTGGTTACGGCGAGTTTGATATCGTCATTATCAAATGGTTTTTGGATATGATCTATCGCTCCCTTTTTCATGGCGGAAACAGCCTGATCAACCTCGGCGAAAGCGGTCATCAGAATGACGGGTAGTCCAGGGTCGTGCGCCATAACTCTCTCTAAGAGTTCAATCCCGTTGATTCCAGGCATTTTGATGTCCGACAATATTGCGTCTACCTGTTGATCCTTTATTATTTCCAGCGCTTCGGATCCTGAGGAAGCTGTCAATACACTGTATCCCTCATCCGTGAGCAAGTCCTCAAGGACATAAAGATAATTTTTTTCGTCGTCCACAACAAGCACAGTAGCCATAAGTCGACCTCGTTTGTATGAACCTACTCTCGAGACGGGATTTTTCGGGGTAGGATAATGCTGAATGTTGCGCCGTGACCTTCTTCACTGTAAACGGATATCTCGCCATTATGCGCGGTGATGATGTTGTGAACTACAGCCAGCCCCAAACCGGTTCCCATCTGGTTTGTAGTAAAAAAAGGCGTGAATATTTTGTTCAGGTTTTCTTTCTTGATCCCTTGCCCGTCGTCGGCAAAAGTTATTTTAATAGAAGATTCCTGGGGTTGAACAAAAATTTCGAAACGTCCATTTTCATCCATAGACTCAAAAGCGTTCATCGCTACGTTCAAAAAGGCTTGATAGAGTTGATCGGCGTCACCAAGGATTAAAGAGTCATATTCGGATTCGTCGGAAGATTCCGTCCATGATATCTTGCGCGAGACTATTTCATGCTCGAGAATGTTCCTGACTCGGGCCACAACGTCTTTCACGTCTACCGGATTGGACGCTGGGAGTTTAGGCCGCGCGAAATCCAGAAAATCAGTCAGAATTAAACTGAGACGAGTAGCCTCTTCCAGGATGATGCCCGCGAATTTTTTGATTTTCGAGACATCGGGGTTGGTCTTTTTGGCAAGAACTTCCGCTGAAGACCTTATTATTCCAAGAGGGTTCCGGATTTCGTGGGCTATGGTCGCAACCATTTGTCCAATAGACGCAAGTTTTTCGGATTGCTGAAGTTTTTCCTCCAGGCGCTTCTGCTGATCAGCCCTTTCTATAAGAATGCGCTCTCCACGACGCACAATAAGTGTCAAGGCGACGAACAGGAACGCCATGAGACCGCTGGCTACAAGTAGTATGACTATGATGTAGCGTTGAACATTTACGTACTGATCAGAAACGTCCTGGGTTATCTGAATCACCCCGTAAATGGCGCCCAGCATCCAGTAATTTCCTGTTCCTTCCCGGAGGGGATAATATGTGTCGGCCAGCCATACGCCATACCAATTGTTGGATGTCCTCTCACCCTGGCGTATTTTGGTCTGATCCTTTCCGTTTTGAAGGGCTTCATCTACCGCCTGGTTTTGCTGTTCATATTTTCCTATAAGGTCATAATCAGTGCTGTAGACAATCTTGCGGTCTTTGTCGATAATTTTGATTCGATCAATTTTGAGGCCGTAGGTGAAATCCTTGATCAAGGAATCCAATGCCCCGAATTGGTCCCATTTCCTCAGGTCCATGGCCATGCCGCGAGCTTTGAGCGGGGCGTAGAATCCTACGAATATATTGTAATTAAGGTTTTCAGCCAAAAGACGAGCGTAATTTTCAGCTCCTTTTAACAGAGTGTCGACACTTCTAGTATACAGGAATGCTCCCAGCAGAAGGGTGACAATGCTGATGGCCGCAAAACCGGAGATGATAAAATACTTCAACAGTCTGAATGGCCCTGCGCCATTTGTCGAAGACGCATTGTCGAATTTTTTGGATTCAGCTATTGACATGATTTGAAAATCTTGGGTATGGCCCCGACATTAAATTATTTCCACGCCTCATAATTTGGTCCTGAAGGGCCGACCATGAATGATCTGATACATTGGCCAGTTTGCTAAAAGCAAGGATAGAAAGAACTTGCTGAGGAATCTGCAAGTTAAGGGAGCATCGGTTAGGCGTTTCCAATGTCGTCCGGATTCATTCTTTCCAATATCTTAGTGAGTTCTTCGTCGGTTTTTTCGACATCTTCCTGAGTAAGGACCATTTTAGTCTTGTTGTCTTCTAGTTGCTCGATGCTAGTCATGCCCTCGATTACGACTTCATTAACAAAAATTGGAACTCCGGCCCAAGTAGCCAATACGAGAGAATCCGATGGCCTGGCGTCTATTGTTACCAACTTTGAGTCCGCTGTTTTCAAGTAAATTGTCGCGTAATATGTGTGATCTTTGAGATCATCTATTTCAATATGCTCAATGTGCGCCCCTGTCTTTTCAATGACGTTTCGCATTAATTCATGTGTCAATGGTCTTTGGAAGACTTCCTTGGCAATGGCCCTTTGAAGAGCCATAGCTTCAACGGGGCCTATCCAGATGTACAACTCTCTGTCCCCGCTTTTTTCCCGAAGGACCACCACTGGTTGCATGTTCCTCGAATCTGAGGCTATGCTGCTAATAGTCATCTCTTTGAAGCTCTTATCCGATTTCATGTGATCCTCTCCCTGGGGCAAGTTTGGGCGCGAGGCGAACTAGAGAAATTTAGGCCACTAAATCGGCCCGGACATAATCGACAATTTGATTCAACTTTTTTCTGGAAACATCGAGTTCATGAGGCTTGAGTTCCAGGGTCATCGTATTGTCGTATCCTGACGACAAGAGAGATCTTATAATACCCTCGAAATCTATAATACCATCTCCGACCGGTAAATGCAGGTCATCTTTTACCCCATTTCCGCCGGAGTTGTCATGAATGTGGACATGGCGCACTTTTGAAGCCAGCCGCTCAATTATATCGAAAGCTCTATTGGTTGTCGTCAGCAACTGACCATGACCGATATCCAGCGTTATGGAACCGCGTGGGATATTCGACAAGGTAAACTCGATATCAGCCGCAGATTCTGAAAGATTTTCGAGGCTGAGGATCACCTTTCTTTCGTGTGCGTAGGCAAAAAGACGTTCGAAAGCGCTTTTTTTCTCCTGCAATAGCTTCGCAGACACAAACCTGGGATCCATCCACAAATGCGCCGTCAAAAAATTGGCCCCTATCCTGACGGTCGTATCTATCGTAGCTTCGAGAGAAGGACAATAATTTTTCAACAAATTGTCGAGGCTATTTGGGTCGCCTTCACGAGGTCCATGAGCGATAAGATGAAACTCTCGGCCGTTGACACGGGGGGCATACATGTCACCCCAGTAGACTCGCGAATCAGGACCATCAAGAATAACCTCACCGAAATCAAAATGATAATCTCTGAGGAACTCAATGTCGTCCAGGTTTCGGACATGGCCACCATATAACATATAGGGCAAACCTTTCGAGCGACATGCCGCATTTCAACGCTAGCAGAGCGTCCGATTAAAAAACCATCGCAAATGGAACTCTAACTCAGCCCGATTTCCTGGTCTGTAAGATAGCAAGCTGGATCTGAAGCCCAAATGTCCCCGGTCACCGCTTCAGCGCGCACTCTGAAATTTCCGCCACAGATACTCAACCACTGACAAGATGCGCAACGGCCCTTAACGAAATCCTTTTTTACCTTTAATTTCCGGAGCAACTCATCGTTTGGATCAGTCCATATCTGACTAAATGGCCGGGTCCGAATATTTCCGAAGCTTTGATGGCGCCAGAATTGATCAGCGTGGACAGAACCGTCCCACGAAACACAACCTATGCCCCGTCCGGAATTATTGCCTTCGTTCATGAGGAGCAGATCTAGAACCTGTTTGGCTCTTTCAGGATCCTCTTGCAATAGCCTCAGATAAATATAGGGTCCGTCGGCGTGATTATCCACGGTCAGTACTTCGACATTCATCCCCTTATCATGCAAGGCTGCGGTTCGGTCTACAATAAGATCGACCACCGATCTGGTTTGATCATGATCAAGATCTTCGTTGATGAGATCAGCTCCACGACCGGTATAGACGAGATGATAAAAGCATATTCGTGGTATCCGCTCTTGTTCCACCAGATCAAATATCCCGGCTATCTCCTTGAAGTTACGCTTATTGATTGTGAAACGCAGCCCCACCTTCAAACCGGCCGTCCGGCAATTTTGTATGGCTTTGAGAACCCGGACGTATGTTCCGGGAACCCCTCTGAACGCGTCATGAACCTGGTCCAGTCCGTCCAGGCTGATGCCCACATACGACAAGCCCATATCTTTGAGTTTCGACGCCATCGTCGTGTCTATCAACGTGCCGTTTGTCGACAGAACCGCCCTCATCCCAGAGGCCGTGGCGTGTTTTATCAATGAAAGTATGTCAGGTCTGATAAGAGGTTCCCCACCTGAGAACAATATCACCGGAGATCCAAACTCAGCCAGATCATTGAGAAGATTAATCCCCTCGTCTGTAGTAAGTTCGTTTTTATAGCTCTTGTCTTCCGAGCGGGAATAGCAATGAACACATTTGAGATTGCATCTCTGGGTTACGTTCCAAACCACAACGGGCTTCTTGTCCTTGGAGAATTGGAGTAGATGCGATGGTAAGTCTTTGGACATCCGTCCGTACCGCAGGGGGTCCGACGCCTCGACCGCGCCGCAGTATAGTTTTGATACGCCGATCATGAGTAGTCTCCTGATAATACATTACAGAAGATACTAGACAGTTAGATCGAATCTTGCAACTTTCCTGTGGGATAAAGCGCTTGGCCATAAATCCGCATGATGGAGAAATGGAACAGGTTAATAACCGGAACTGAAAAAATCCTGCAAGATTTTCAAGTGATCAAAAGCCAATTCTTTTGGAAGAATATCCTTGTTAAAAACCTGGATTTGAATTGCGTCGTCCCCTGCTTCAGGGGCGCCGTGGCCTCGCGCCGTAAACACCGTTGAGATAGTGTGGCGCCTTGGGTCTCTTTCAGGAGCGGAGTACACCCCCAACAGTTTCAGATCCGTAATGTCGAGTGATGTTTCCTCTTTGGCTTCCCGCACTGCTGCGTTTTCAACCGATTCTCCGTAATCTACAAATCCTCCGGGCAAAGCCCAACCGAAGGGTGGATTTTTTCTCTTGATTAGAATGAATCCGCCCTGGATCCTGATTATGATATCCACCGTAGGTAAGGGATTCCTGTAAACCAGCGTGGTGGAACCGCATTTCGGACAAACAAATTCAGTTTTCATTCAGTTTTTCCATTTTTTGTTCTGGCGTTGGGGGTTGACAAACCGGACAACTATTGGCACTCATATATAGTGAGTGCTAACAAGCGTCTAGCTCTCTTACTATATCTTAAGGCTTCGGAGGTTATACTATGAAATTTCGTCCTCTTTATGATCGAGTCCTCGTTGAGAGGGTGGAATCTGAGGAAGTTACCAAAGGTGGCATAATTCTGCCTGACACCGCCAAAGAGAAACCACAGCAGGGCAAAATCATCGCAGTAGGCAAGGGTAAAAAGGGCGATGACGGTAAAATCATTCCCCTGGAACTCAAAGCAGGCGATACAGTGCTGTTTGGCAAGTATTCAGGTTCCGAAATCAAGGTCGAAGGCGTTGAATACCTAATTATGCGTGAAGACGACATTCTCGGCATCGTTGATTAAGTGTCCGCTAAAATCCAAAACCACTAATGCCATAAGCTGAAAAAAATTTAAGGAGAAATTATATGGCCGCAAAAATAATTCTTTTCGAACAACAGGCGAGGGACAAGATTCTCAAGGGTGTCAATATCTTGGCTGACGCAGTAAAATCCACACTTGGCCCAAGGGGGCGAAACGCCATTCTTGAAAAATCATGGGGTTCCCCTAACGTTACAAAAGATGGTGTCACAGTAGCCAAAGAAATCGAACTGGAAGACAGATTTGAGAATCTGGGCGCCCAGATGCTGAAAGAAGTCGCTTCCAAGACTTCGGATGTCGCTGGTGACGGAACCACTACAGCAACGGTATTGGCTCAGGCGATGTACCGTGAAGGCATCAAGATGGTTGCCGCCGGCGCTTCTCCCATGGACCTGAAACGGGGCATGGACGCTGCTGTTGAAGCTGTTGTGACAAATCTGAAAAAATTGTCCAAGCCCACCAAGGACAAAAAAGAAATAGCCCAGGTTGGGACAATTTCGGCTAACAACGATCCCACAATCGGTAACATCATTGCCGAAGCCATGGAAAAGGTTGGAAAAGAGGGAGTTATCACGGTCGAGGAAGCCAAGGCGATGGAGACCTCACTGGATGTCGTCGAAGGTATGCAGTTTGATCGCGGTTATCTGTCCCCTTACTTTGTAACCGATCCTGAGAGAATGGAAGTAGTGCTCGACGAGCCTTATATACTTATCAATGAGAAGAAGATCTCAAATATGCGCGACATGCTCCCGTTGCTGGAGCAGGTAGCCAAAATGGGCCGTCCATTGCTTATCTTGGCTGAGGATGTTGAAGGAGAAGCTCTGGCGACTTTGGTCGTTAACAAGCTGCGTGGCACACTCACCGCTTGCGCGGTAAAGGCGCCCGGCTTCGGTGACCGAAGAAAAGCCATGCTCGAAGATATAGCGATTCTTACCGGTGGTCAGGTGATTTCTGAAGACCTCGGTCTGAAGTTAGAAAATGTCAATCTCAATGATATGGGTCGTTGCAAGAGAGTCACCATTGACAAGGACAACAGTACTATAATTGACGGCGCCGGCGCCAAAGAGAAGATTGAGGGCCGCGTTCGACAGATTCGTACCCAGATCGACGAAACCACTTCGGATTATGACCGTGAAAAACTTCAGGAGCGTTTGGCCAAGTTGGTTGGTGGCGTAGCCGTAATCAATGTTGGAGCGGCGACTGAAACCGAGATGAAAGAAAAGAAAGCCAGAGTCGAAGACGCTCTGAACGCGACTCGCGCGGCCGTGGAAGAGGGCATCGTCCCCGGTGGTGGTGTGGCGTATCTGCGTTGTCTGGAATCCATCGCCGATCTCAAGCTCCAGGGTGACGAAGCCACAGGAGCCAAAATTGTTCTCAGAGCCCTTGAAGAGCCCATTCGTCAGATAGCTGTTAACGCCGGGCATGATGGTTCCATAGTTGTAGACAAGGTCAAGAACCAAAAAGGCGCGTTCGGTTTTAACGCTTACAAAGAGGTTTACGAAGATCTCCTTGAGAACGGTGTTATCGATCCGGCCAAAGTTACTAGACTCGCTCTGCAGAATGCAGCTTCAGTAGCCAGCCTGATGCTTACCACAGAGGTCATGATAGCAGAGAAGCCAAAGGATAAAGAAGCTCCCGCTATGCCTGGCGGTGGTATGCCTCCGGGTGGCATGTACTAATATTCGTAACGTTTCAATTGAAACGAAAAAAGGCGGCCCAAAACATGGGCCGTTTTTTTTTTGCGGGGAGAAGCCTCGAAAGAATGGACGACTATGATTTCTCTTTGTATCTAATCAACGGTCCAAAGAATTCGGTTTCACAGTAATGACACCTGAGCGTCAATGGGCTCTTGCCGACAATTGAGAATTTGCACAGCACCTGTTCATGGTTGGTTATGCAGAAGCGGTCCGGACATATTACGACGTCGCCTATTCTGTCAGGGATCTCAACTTTGTGTTTTTCAATTACCTTGCTGTTTTCTATCCTGGTGATGGTCGCTAGAGGCGCTATCAAAGACACAACGTTGAGCATATTGCGGGTCAGGCTGAGATTTTCGACTTTAATGATGTCTTTCTTGTTAAGAGATTGGGACTCGAAATTTATCCCTATCGCTATAATATCACCTGTTTTTCGGGCAAGAGCGTTAAGTCCCAGAACCTGGGAAATGAGAAAAGCCTTGCCTGCTGGAATATGGTCAATGACTATTCCTGAATCAATTTTCGCTATTGTTACGGGTCTGTCCATTATGCTACGGCTCCAAGGATGAGGGCGAGTAAGGTTTCTCGAACTAGTAAACCGTTCTTGGCCTGTTGAAAATAATAAGCGTACGGAGTTTCATCGACATCCTGGGCTATCTCAGTGACTCGTGGCAAGGGGTGCATTACTTTCATGTTCGGCTTGACGTCGGTCAACATGCCGGCTTCCAACCTGTAAATGCTCCTGAATTTTTCGGCTAAAGCTCTCTCCTGAAGCCTTTCCATCTGGATCCTGGTCATGTAAAGGACATCAACCTCCGTGATATGGTCCTCTATCCTGCGACTCTCCACAAATGAAAAGCCCCGTTCCGCCTGCGCCTTGGCGCATTTGTCGATAATAGATCGCGGCATGGCCAGGTCTCTAGGAGAAATGAAGAAAAGCCTGCATTTCTCATATTTTAAGAGCGCTTCCGTCAGGGAATGAACCGTGCGTCCGTTCATTAAATCTCCCACTATGGCTATGGAAATGCCATCAAGGCCTCCCTGCGTTTCTTGAATTGAATACAAATCCAATAACGTTTGAGTGGGATGCTGGTTGGGACCGTCGCCCGCGTTAATTACAGGAATATCGGCCGCTTCGGCCGCTACCCTAGCTGCCCCTTTTAGCGGATGCCGGATGACGATCACGTCGAAACCATAGCCGTCATGCATCTTGACAGTGTCCCACAGAGATTCATCCTTAACCGTAGATGTTATATTCGCGTCGTAAAACCCGCCGATTTTACCTCCTAGATTACGCATGGCCACTTCAAAAGATGTCCGGGTTCTTGTTGAAGGCTCAAAAAAAAGCATCGCGGAAACCTTGTCTCGACATAACGACGTCTTATTGGGATGCTTCTGAACAGTAGAAACCTTGGACAGAATATAATCAATTTCCTTACGGGTCAGATCATTCATTGAAATGATGTCACGACCTTCAAAGTTCATATTGCTAAATTCCTTTGCTGTAATCGAAAGAGGCGCCGTTGATAACCGTCAGTCGGACATAGGCCGGCAGAGAGATTTTCTCGAATGGAGACCATCCACAACGAGTAAAAAGCTTTCTGTTTCCAGGCTTTCCATTTGTGGTTCCAATGTTTGTTTCCTTACTCATATCCAGCACGGTGAAAGACCCGGAGCAACCTTCTTTAATTATCCCCTGTCTTATAGGCAAATTTGGAGCCATGATTTGGGTCGGCGCTTCTGAAACAACTTGAGCTATACGAGCCGGCGAAAATTTACAATTCTTGATAAGCCATCCCGCAAATGGTCCAAGTGTGTCGAGGTGAGGCATTCCAGCGGCTCCCTGGATCTTTTCCTCTAACAAATGAGGGGCGTGATCAGAAGCTAAAACATGGATTGTTCCAGTTCTGAGGGCCTCCACCATGAATTGCCTGTCGTCTTCTGATCTGATGGGCGGGTTGGAATTCAACAGATAATCTTTAATATAAACCCGTTGTCCTTCGGCCATGTATCCCTTTTCATCAACGCTAAAAAAAAGATGATGCGGAGTCACTTCGCAACTGACTTTGGTGGACGCTGTAGCGTTAAATTCATTAATGAGCTGAACAGTCCGGGCCGTGGAAACATGGCAAATGTGGGAAACAAGACCGATCTTGGCGGTCAAATTCAGAATTTTGTCTACCGCCATAATTTCCGCCTCGGGCGGTCTACGTTTCCAGTAATCCGGCAATCCAACGTACTCTCTCAAAATACCCGGATCTTCAGCATGAAAAAACACCCGACGTCCTTTGTAACGCCTCAGTGAATCTTCGAGAACACCCCAATCTGAAAAAGTCGACCGGTTTTGGGCAATATCCAAATAGACCTTGTAGGGAAGCTCATCCCAAGGCTCGGACCTCTCTGTTATTGACGCGAAGATAATTGTGGGACACTCTGATTGGCTGGATAATAACGCCTTCTTTTGGTATGCGTCAATGTTATCAGGGGGAATCGGGTCATTAGGCATGGCGGCGAAACCAATGGCGCCTCCGTTGATAGCCGCTCTTCCCGCCGATGAAAAAACTTCCTTGCTACAGACTGTATCCCATTTTTTCAAGGTCTCTGCGTCATTTAAAGGTGGCTTGGGGAATTCCCTGGCATGCACATGGATGTCAAAAAAGCCGGGAAACAGAAGGAGCGACTCGTCCACTGGGGTTGAAGCCGGAATCACTGATTCGATAAGGCCGGAGTCTGAGTCAACCACTATTTGAACAGGACTAACCCCTTCGGGAAGAACAGCCTTGTATGAGAAAGTAGATTTTCCCATGACTATCCTCAGTAGAGTCTATTGGATGTTTCCGCCATTTAAAGAATCATTCGTTCAACGCTGAAATAATTGCTCTACAAAAGGCCGGTAGATCATCTGGTTTTCGAGAAGTGATCAGCATGCCGTCCCTGACCACTTCGGAATCCTCCCAGAGGGCGCCGGCGTTAATCAGATCATCCTTGATAGCCACGTAAGATGTCATCCTGCGACCCCTTACGACATTTGCGCTTGCGAGCATCCAGCCACCATGACAAATCGAGGCTACTACCTTGCCTCTTTTTACCGCGTCCTTGACCAGTTTCACCATCTCGGGATGAATCCTCATCTTGTCAGGCGCGTATCCTCCTGGAATTATCACCACGTCAAAATCGTCCGATGTAACTTCCACGGCGGATCTGTCGGCTGAGATGGGAATGCCGTATTTCCCGAAGTAAGTTGAGGCGGTTCCGGATCCCACAACTGTAACTACCGCTCCTTCTTCTTTGAGTCGGTAATAAGGGATCCACACCTCGAATTCATTATACATATCTTCCACAAGCAAAGCGGCCTTCTTTTGCGCCAATTTCATATCAATCTCCTTTTCCCATGGTCTTGATCTTTATGAATCATTCTATTTCAATGGAGACAATTCGCATCTCGTCTTTACCTTGGACAATGTTGAGAATTCCCGTTGAACAGCTCGGACAGAACGGAGCGTATGACTCTAAAGTGGATTCACATCCGCAGTCCATGCAAATGGCCTTTATGGGCAAGATTGTAATTTTTAAGTCAGCTCCCTGCACAATGGTATCTTTTGTGAGAGCCTCGAACGCGAATTCAATGGCTTCCGGCATTACGGCGGTCAGGGCTCCAAACTCCAGTTCTACCCGCAAAACCTTCTTGGCGGAATTAAGTTCAGCCTGTTGTTCAACTATTTCGAGAATACTTTGAACTATGCCTAGTTCATGCATTGGATCTTGTTCCTAAATCAACAGGTAGTTTTTCTGGAGGAAGAATGAATCTCATGTTTGTGTTGGTCCTCTATCTCGCCCAGCCTGGAAGCTGCCACTGGACTCCTGCGTTAACTTCCTGAAAAAAATGATTGCCAAGAGGATCGATGAATAGTCGGTAAGTCTTCTGAACATCACTATTTGAATGGACGCTGAACGCAACGGTTCTGCCTTTGTACGTATAAACCGTAATGATCTGTCCTTCAGGCGCGGAGTAAAAATCCATTTGCGTTTCTTTGCCAGGGACGTCAGGCGCGTGATCCGACATTTGAGTAGTTAGGTGTTTGAGTTTAGATACATCAGGGGCTGTGAAGTTTTGCTGCGCATGAAGCGGCCCCTGAAAGACCAGCAGTAGCAATGCCGTGATTGCAGGGATCATTTTCAACGTCATTGAGCACCTCGTCTCGAAAACTGTTTTAATTCTATCATGAGGTTTGTGATTGTAAAGAATTGCAATTTTGATCATGACATTGACTTATTTCTGGCCATGTTTCAAAATCGCCTGATATGAAAAAACATTTGAGGAAGGATTCTTTCTAAATGACGCCGGATTGGATGACAGGAGCGGCTGCCGATAAATATTTGGAGTTTCTTTTCTGGCATTATCGTGTTGTCGATTCTTTTTGGTACATATTTGCAGAACAGGCCCATGGGACAGAGGAAGCTAACCGTCTGAACGAAAAGGTTTGGAGGCGCGTGGCTGGTATGGCGGCCAAAGATATTGTCGGACGTTACGGAATAACCGACAAAGGGTTGGCTGGTTTTGTAAAGGCGCTAAAATACTTTCCCTGGGCGATAATGGTGGGTTATGAAATAGAAAGCTCCGATGACGAAGTCATAATATCCGTCCCGGAATGTCCGACTCAAGTCGCTAGATTGAAGAGAAACAGGGGTGAATACGCGTGCAAGGAAATGCACCGGGGAGAATTTGAAAGTTTTTCCAAAGTTATAGACCCAAATATAAATGTTGAATGTATTCACGCTCCACTTGATCCGCATCCACCCGAAAGATTCTGTCAATGGCGGTTCACAGTCCAAACTGCGGTTCTTTGATCAATTAGCAAGTTCAGTCAAAATATATGTATCTCAATGGTATTAAAATAGAGAGTGACAGATTTCCAACGCGGGATATCTTTCCGTTCAATATTCCAGCATTTCGATCCACAAATAATCTTAGGTTTGATTCGAAAATCATTTTATTTTGTGGAGAAAACGGGGTGGGAAAGTCCGCCCTTCTTGACGCTATTGCCCGGAAATGCGGATTAATGCCTTGGGGCGGCAGCAAAACTCACAAGGTCCATTCTAATCCTCACGAAACCCAACTGGCGAAGTTCATTAAGTTGGATTTCTCCGCTAGACCCAAATATGGTTTTCATTTCAGGGCGGAGGCTTTTTTCAACTTTGCTTCTTCTCTCGATGACATTTTGGTGGATGACCCGGGAAGGCGGAAATATTTTGGAGGGGGCTCTTTGAATGCCCAATCTCATGGGGAGTCGTTTCTGACCTTTTTTCAAAGCTATTCATTCAAAATAGACGGACTGTACGTTATAGATGAACCTGAAGCGGCATTGTCTCCAGCGAATCAAGTCGAATTTGTAAGAGTTTTGCTCAGCAATGTAGGTTCGTCAAATAAGCAGTATTTGATAGCGAGTCTTTCCCCCATAATTCTAGGATGTCCGGGAGCCCGGATTTTTGGATTTGAGAAAACAGGAATCGCCCCCGTCAACTTTCGGGACACAAAGATTTTTAAGTTGTATGAGAGCTTCGTCAAGGATCCCTCGAGCTTTTACGAATTGAAAGATAGAATCTGAAAGAACCAATCGGGAGTTTCCCTTATGGATCCTATCATCGTAAAAAACATTCTGGATAGCATGAGTGACTGTCTTGTCGTCATAGATGCCCAGGGTGATGTCATGTACGCCAACAAAAATACAAAGGAGGTCCTCGGGTATTCGTTAGATGAGTTGAAAGAGAAAGGACTAGGGTTAATCTTTTTTGTTAGAGAAGAGAATTACGATTTTAATCAAATACTTATAAATGCAGTGTGGAACAAGTCCGTCTATGGTTACAGTGAAGTTGATTATTACCATCCTGAGGGATTGAGGAAAAGATTAGCCGCGACGACATCATATCTGCTTGAATCAGTCGAAAACGAATCCCGTTTCATAGGTTTTGTAGCCATTTTTAAAGATGTTACTGAAATCCACATGCTGCGTGAGAAAGAGAAAAGATTACTGGAAGATAGAGACCGGATTGCCCAAGATAAAATGAAGAGTCTCAATAGGCTGGCTATGGGAGTAGCGCATGAGATAAGAAATCCTGTCGTCATGATAGGAGGATATGCATCTAGAATAATGAAGGATCCCAGTCTGTCCGAGGCGGTCAAGTCCTATGCCAGAAATATTCTGGATGGCGCAAAGAGGCTGGAATTGATAGTGGATGAAGTTCAAAATTGCGCAAATCTGCAAGACATTAAACTGGCTTCCGGTTCTATGAAACAAGTAATCCTCGAAGCGATCAAGGAAATGGCGCCAAAAACTGGCGATAAAAATGTGAAAATTGTTTTTAATACACTTCAATCCAGATCTTCCCAGACAATGTTTGACCCGGACTGCGTTAAGACTGCTCTTATAGCTTTGTTGGACAACGCCGTATATTTTTCTCCAGACGGGTCGGTTGTGGATGTCTTCCTTGATGAAGGCGAACACGAGACCATCCTTGGGGTCAAGGATTACGGAGCAGGGATTAGCGACTCCGACAGGGAATTCGTGTTTGACCCGTTCTTTTCGACCAAAACCCAAGGTTCCGGTATGGGACTGGCGCTGACAGAGAGAATCGTTCATGAACACGGAGGTAAGATACAGTTTGACTCCGTTCCCGGCAAAGGATCTCTTTTTAGAATAAGTCTTCCCAATAATTCTATGTGCGCGTACCGATATACTCAGGATTTGCCCTCCAACTGACCGTTTGTTTTAGTTTTTCCATAGAACGACAGACCCTGGAGAGATTTTGTTACGAATTAGGGTCCCGGCCTTTTCATGTCAGATCTTTGTGAATCCATGCGAAAAATGTTATGCTTACTAGCTGTGTTTCTGGAAAGGGAAATGATGGGTCGGGTAACGTTTAAATGAGACCATATCCGGTGATGATGAACCTCCATGGCAAACGCGTTGTGGTTGTCGGGGGAGGACGGGTAGCTTTACGCAAGACATTGAGTCTATTGGAGAGTGGGGCCAAGGTCACAATAATTTCGCCCCTACTTATCCCGGAAATCAATGTATTACTGCTAGAGAACCGAATTGATTGGATAGAGGCTCTCTTCGAAGATCAGATATTGGATCGCCTGCCGGAAATTGCCTTGATTTTTGGAACCACCGACAATCGGGAAGTTAACCTCGGAATCTACAAATCAGCAAGTGAAAGAGGATTGCCGTGTAATATTGCCGACGTGCCTGATCTGTGCACTTTCATTGTTCCTGCGGTAATCTCTCAGGGCGATCTCACTATAGCGGTGAGTACGGGTGGGGCATCGCCGGCGTTGGCCAGAAGGATCCGTGAAAATTTGGAGAAGCAGTTTGGCCCCGAATACGGGATGATGACGAAACTGATGGGGGAGTTGAGGAAACATGTTTTAAATGCAGGGGCGGATTCTGAGTCAAATCGCAAGCTCTTTTCGGATATAGTAGATTCCGAACTCCTTGTTGCGCTGCGGGAAAGCGACATGAACAGGGTGTTGGAAATTCTCAGGAAGATACTGCCTAAAGAGATCGACGTCCAAGAAGCCATATCAGAAAAACACCATCAGGATCACATTTAGGGATCATAAGTGAATCTTGTTTTCTTCAAAGTAGCGGTAATTTGTTATCTGATTTCTTCGGTCATATTTGTGTCCTTCCTTTTCAGGTCTCAGGGGACACGATGC
This sequence comes from Desulfomonilaceae bacterium, assembly GCA_041662605.1. NCBI lineage: Bacteria > Pseudomonadati > Thermodesulfobacteriota > Desulfomonilia > Desulfomonilales > Desulfomonilaceae > Desulfomonilaceae bacterium. The sequence goes on along the minus strand of JBAZSD010000004.1, from coordinate 23,117 downwards.
CCGTATGGTTTTTGGTTTTGTCTTGGCGGATTATCCGCTCATACGGTGTCCATAATCTATTTGTTCGTGGCGCAGGGATTTTTTCCTATGGCCACGGCTTTTGACTCGTTGTCCCTGTTTGCCTGGTTGGTCGTGGCAATCTTTGCGACAATGCAGTTGCGAGAGCCAAATCCAGTGCTGGGAGCAATGGCTGCCCCCATTGCCACTGTCCTGATGTTAATGGCTTCAACATTCTCATATCAGATATCACAGCCTATTGTTCCTATTCTCAAGAGCTGGTGGCTGCCGATCCATGTTTCTTTCGCTCTGGCCGGTAACGCTGTCTTTACCATTATGGCGATGGCCGGGGCCATGTACATTTTTCAGGAACATCTAATCAAGAGGAAGAAAATAGGCAGATTTCATAGGATATTACCTTCGCTGGAAACTCTTGACACACTGAACAGGCGGGCTCTACCAGTGGGTTTCTTTTTTCTTACCCTCGGTATTATCTCGGGGGCGCTGTGGGCGAGCAACGCATGGGGATCGTACTGGAATTGGGACCCAAAGGAAACCTGGAGTCTTATTACATGGTTCGTTTACGCTGCCATGGTTCATCAGAGGTTGGCTATTGGGTGGAGAGGAAAGAAAGCTGCGATGCTCGCGTTGGTAGGGTTTGCTTTAGTGATGTTTACGTTCATTGGAGTAAGCCTTTTATTTGGTGGTCACCACTCCTTTGCTAGCGGTTCTAGAGACTTGTTCCTAATATGACCATTCTGGGTAATAACTTTCTGGTGTTGGGAATAAATTATAACACCGCCCCTGTGCTCGTCCGAGAAAGAATCACTTTTCCCGGAAACTCGGATGGATCAGTTACCAGACACATAGTTCAAGTCGGCGGGATATTGGAATGTATTATTGTGTCAACCTGCAATCGGTCGGAGTTGATCGCAGTGACCAGGAACCCGGATTCATCCTGCGAGGCCTTGATGGAACTGGTTTGTAGTCTTCATGGCCTCACTAGGGACTCCGTGCAGTCGTACTTCTATGTCAAAAGGGGTGAGCAGGCTGTCAGACATGTGTTTAGGGTGACTTCGAGCCTGGATTCCATGGTTCTTGGAGAACCTCAGATTGTGGGCCAGGTCAAGGAAGCTTTTAAAAGAGACGCTGCGGCCAATACAACCGGCCCTTTGCTCAACAGGCTAATGCACAGAGCCTTTTTTACCGCCAAGAGAGTCAGAACAGAGACAGGAGTGGCTTTAGCCGCTGTTTCAATCGCATATGTGGCGGTTGAACTTGCCAAGAAGATATTGGGCGACCTCGCGCAACGTCAACCGTTGCTCATAGGCGCGGGCGACATGGCCGAACTTACAGCAAAACACCTGGCGACATGCGTTAACAAACCGATAAAAATCATCAATCGGACCTTTGAAAACGCATGTTCATTAGCCTCTCAATTCAAAGGATCGGCCGAGTCTATGGATAGGCTCTATGAGGCGCTGGAATCTGCTGATGTCGTAATAAGCTCAACAGGAAGTTGCGATCCCGTAATAAACTTTGGCGCAATGAAAAAAGTCATGCGCAAGAGGCGGCACAGGCCTATTTTCATGATAGACATAGCAATTCCACGAGATATTGAGGCGGAAGTGAATGATCTGGACGGTGTGTATTTGTATAACATTGATGATTTACAGTCCGTTGTTGATGAAAATATAGGAGGACGGCGGCTTGAGGCGGAAAAGGCGGAGGAGATCGTGGATCAAGAGGTTAGGAAGTTCCTGAGTTGGACCAAATCTTTGGAATGGGCCCCTACCATAGTCGCTTTGAAAGAAAAATTCGAACAGATAAGATCCGCCGAAATAAGCAGGATGAACGGAAAACTTAACGACTTGAACGTGGCGGAGAGGGATGCGATTGAAATATTGACCAGGGCTATCGTCAACAAGATAGCTCACGGGCCTATTTCCTTCATGAAGAAATCCATCAAAACGTCAAGAAGTAATCAACATGTCGATTTTGTTCAACGGGTTTTTGATCTTGACACATTCGTTTCCGACGACGACTCAGAGGAAATAAAGACTTCGGACCATGAAATTGATAATAGGAACTAGAGGCAGTGGGCTGGCAATGTGGCAGGCTCGTCACGTGTCCGGCCTTTTAAGAACAATTGATTCACGACTCGATGTAGAGTTGAAGATTATCAAGACTACGGGTGACAGGATTCTGGACGCTCCACTAGCGACAATTGGCGGAAAGGGACTTTTCACCAAGGAGATTGAAGACGCTCTGCTGGATGGCAGTATCGATATTGCGGTCCATTCGATGAAGGATGTTCCAACTGAGATGCCGAAAGGTCTGGTTTTGTCTGCAATTCTGAAAAGAGAAGACCCCAGGGATGTCTTTATTTCAAGGGATGGCAGGTCGATTGGCGAACTCGTCAGTGGCGATAAAATAGGAACTTCGAGTCTAAGGAGAAAGGCCTTTCTGCTCCACAAATTTCCTGAACTGGAAGTCGTGCCTATTCGCGGAAATGTCGATACCCGTTTGAAGAAAATTGAATCGGAAAGCTTGGCGGGAGCCTTACTCGCTGCGGCCGGCATAATAAGACTGGGGTTTTCGGATAGAATCAGACATTTCATGAATGTAGATCAAATGATTCCCGCTATAGGTCAAGGCGCCATAGGGGTCCAAACGAGGACTGATGATCTTGGTACAGTAGACCTGATAAAAAAGTTGGACCACCCCATGACGCGGAAATGCGTGTCAGTTGAACGCTCCTTTCTAATGCGACTGGGAGGCGGTTGCCAGGTTCCAATGGCGGCTTATTGCGAGCCTCATGATGACGGCTTCAGGATTACTGCTGCTGTTACTCATCCTGATGGATCTCCAATTTTCAAAGAATCTTACGTTGGGCCCATTCACGATGTTGCTTTTGGAATCGCCGTAGCCGACAGGTTAATAGAAAGAGGGGCAGGGGATGTCTTGCGCTCAGTGCTCTCGGCGGACTGGGAGCCGGTCACAGTAGGAGTCTAACGCCATAATGTTATGTAGAATCCGGAATATCCGGGGCCGCTAATCGGGGCCTTTCTCATATGCTGGTTCAGATCTCCCGAACATGGAGTAGAGGTTAATAGAAACCTAGAATGGTAATAGAAGATAAGAAGATAACCGGAATTGTCTATTTGGTTGGATCCGGACCAGGGGATCCTGGCCTCTTGACCATAAAGGCGGCCGAGAAAATAGCTGAAGCCGACGTAATCGTGTACGATTACCTGGCTGGTCAAAACTTTCTTGAAAAAGCTAGAGCGGACGCAGAACTAATATATGTCGGGAAAAGCGGGAAAAGTCATACGGTTGAGCAGGTTGACATCAACCAGATCCTCGTTTCCAAGGCTAGAGAAGGCAAAACGATAGTTAGACTCAAAGGAGGGGACCCCTATGTATTCGGTAGAGGAGGGGAGGAGGCTCAGGAATTGGCCGCGGCCGGAGTTACCTTCGAGGTGGTTCCTGGGATTACATCCGCAATAGCCGCTCCTGCTTATGCCGGGATCCCGGTAACTCACAGAGATCACGCTTCCATGGTCACTTTTGTAACCGGTCATGAAGATCCTAAGAAAGATGAATCAGCCATAGACTGGTCCGTTCTGGCCAAGATGTCCGGAACTCTCATTTTTTTGATGGGGGTGAAGAATATAGAGAATATTTCAAATGAACTAATCTCAAATGGAAAAGCCTCTGATACTCCCGCTGCGCTTGTTAGATGGGGAACTACCCCCAAACAGGTTTCCGTGGTGTCTGATCTTGCGAACATAGCGATGGAGTCCCGGAGAAAAGGATTATCAGCTCCGGCTATTCTAGTTGTGGGTTCAGTGATAAAACTTAAAGAAACGCTTTCATGGTATGAAAAAAAACCTCTTTTCGGGAAGAAAATTCTCGTAACGAGATCCAGGGAGCAATCGCGGAAGATGTCGGACAAGATTTATGCTAATGGCGGAGAACCGGTAGCGTTTCCAACCATCGAGATAACTCCACCGACTAGTTATGGTCCGTTAGATGCGGCAATCGACAAAATCTCAAGCTACGACTGGGTTGTTTTTACATCGGAAAACGGTGTGGAACTTTTTTTTAGACGTTTTTTCGAATTGGGAAGGGACATACGACAGCTTGTCGGACCCAGATTTGGGGCCATAGGACCAGTTACAGCCAAAGCCATTAGTTCGAGAGGCATAAAGGTAGACATGCTAGCCAAAGAATTTGTGGCTGAAGGGATTCTTAGCTTCTTTGAGAATCAGGACCTCATTGGGCGAAGTTTCCTTATACCAAGAGCTGAGAAAGCTAGGGATATCCTCCCCGAAGGTCTCGTGGGGATGGGCGCCTCCGTTGAAGTGGTTCCGGTATACAAGACTGTGCTTCCTTCAGGTCAAGGTGTTGACACTATAAAACAAATGTTCCTTGATAAGGCCATTGACGCTGTAACCTTCACATCCTCCTCTACGGTAAATCACTTCGTCGAAATGTTTCATAGCGTCAACATCGGCGATCTCCTGCACGGAGCGCTCTTGGCCTCTATAGGCCCTATTACTACCGACACTTTGGCCAAGCATGGGTTGAAGGCTTCCGTGCAAGCGCGAGAGTATACTGTGGATGGACTGGTTCGCGCCTTGACTGATCACTACGGAGCGCCTGGTCAATCTTCGGAAAAACTCCCACCGGAGGGACTGATGTAGGAACCCGAAGAACGTTTTTCTTACAGAAATCCTTGCGAACCCGTCCGGGTAGCTTAATGCGCGAGAGGCGAATTGACACCCATTGGCCACTGTGGTAGACCGAATTCCGTCATTACTAGACGATAGAGCCCAATCATTACTCCGAGGCGCCATTTTCACGCAGAACCAACAGAAAGATCCCCATCAATTTGAAACAGTTTGCCAAATCCGGTTGACTACAATAACAATGAACCTTCAAGCCGTAAGATTGTCAATTGTTACCGTTAGACACTAATAAAGGGGTTAGAATACTAGAATGTTTGCAACACTAGGTCGAAAGATATTCGGCAGTAAAAACGATAGAGAGTTGAAACGCATCGATCCCATAGTAAAGGCCACCAATGATCTTGAACCACAAATGAAAGCCTTGGGAAATGACGATTTTCCTGCGAAAACGTTAGAATTCAAAGCACGCTTAGCTTCAGGGAAGGAAACCCTTGATGATCTTGCCCCCGAGGTGTTTGCTCTGGTTCGAGAGGCGTCGATGAGGACGCTGGGGATGCGTCATTTTGATGTTCAGTTAATCGGTGGTTTTGTCCTGCACCAGGGTAAAATAGCGGAAATGAAAACTGGTGAAGGCAAGACTTTGGCGGCTACTCTCGCCGTGTATCTAAACTCTCTGACTGGAAAAGGCGTGCACGTGGTTACCGTCAACGACTATCTCGCCAAACGTGACTCCGAATGGATGGGGACTATATACAAATTTTTAGGCTTGTCTGTCGGTGTCATAGTCCACGATCTCAGTGATGAGGAAAGACGGGAAGCCTATGGTTCCGATGTTGTCTATGGGACCAATAATGAGTTTGGTTTCGACTATCTTAGGGATAACATGAAGTTCGCCCTGGAAGATTATGTCCAAAGAGAACTCCATTACGCCATAGTCGACGAAGTTGATAGCATTTTGATCGATGAAGCCAGAACCCCGCTAATTATTTCAGGACCGACACACGAGAACACGGACAAATATTATAAAATAAATCGAGTTATCCCAGGTCTTCAAAAGGATATTCATTATACTCTGGACGAAAAAGCCAGGAGCGTTGTCCTTACCGAAGAAGGAATAGCTCGAGTGGAACGGTCTCTTGGGGTTAACAATTTGTACGATCCTGCGCAAATGGAGACGCTTCATCATGTTAATCAGGGTTTGAAAGCGCATACACTGTTTAAGAAGGACGTTGATTACATAGTAAAAGAAGGCCAGGTAATTATTGTTGATGAATTTACTGGAAGGCTCATGCCGGGTCGTCGATATTCTGACGGCCTGCACCAGGCTCTGGAAGCAAAAGAGAGCGTCAAGATCGAAAATGAAAATCAGACGTTAGCTACTATTACTTTTCAGAACTACTTCCGAATGTATGAAAAACTGGCGGGGATGACCGGTACTGCTGATACCGAAGCTGCAGAATTCCACAAGATATATAAACTTGAGGTTGTGATCATCCCGACTAATCTTCCTATGATCAGAGAAGACTTTTCGGACCTGATCTACAAGACTGAAGATGAGAAATTCGAGGCGGCAATTTCTGAAATTCGGGAGCTTCATGAGAAAGGACAACCGGTTCTCGTGGGTACAATCTCGATCGAGAAATCGGAGTATCTAGCCGCGAGACTGAAGAAACTAGGTGTTGCCCACAACGTCCTGAATGCAAAGAATCATGCTCTCGAAGCTGAAATTGTCGCACAAGCCGGCCGCTATAAGGGTGTGACGATTTCTACCAATATGGCCGGCCGAGGAACGGACATAATACTAGGTGGCAACCCCACTTTCCTTGCTCGATCCAAGGTCAAGAGAGGAGAAAGCTCCGAAGAATACAATCAGGCGCTTGAAGATTTCAAGATTAAGTGTGAGCAGGAAAAGGCAAATGTGCTTAAGGCCGGCGGTCTGCATATCCTTGGAACAGAACGTCATGAATCACGGCGTATAGACAATCAGTTACGTGGTCGTTCGGGCCGCCAGGGTGATCCTGGATCCAGTCGTTTCTACCTGAGCCTCGAAGATGACCTTATGAGAATTTTCGGTGGCGATAGGGTGAAAATGATCATGGAAAGGGTAGGGATGCAGGATGGAGAGCCCATAGAGCATAAGTACACCACAAAAGCAATCGAAAATGCGCAGAAGAAAGTAGAAGGCCACAACTTTGAAATCCGTAAGCATCTCATCGAATACGACGATGTGATGAACAAACAGAGAGAGGTAGTGTATTCTCAGCGCAGGTTTATTCTAGCGGGATCGGATCTAAAAACTACAGCGCTTGAGATGGCTGAGGATTTGTCGGATGAAATGGTTAGACGTTTCACCAATGAGAAGACCCATTTCGAGGACTGGGATATCACTGGGCTAACTGAGGCCCTATACGGTCAGTTTGGCTTGAAATTCGACTTCGGTCAACTCCCTGAATCCGAGCAAACAGAGATTGGAATTATTGATCATGTAACGGAGCGGATCAAACAACGGTATGATGAAAAAGAAGCGGAAGTAACTCCTCAGCTTATGCGGGAATTGGAAAAGTTTATGATGCTCCAGGCCGTTGATTCACAGTGGAAAGATCATCTCTTGAGCATGGACCACCTTAAGGAAGGAATTGGCTTACGTGGCTATGGGCAACGTGATCCACTCAAGGAATATCAGAGAGAGGGCTATGAACTCTTTCTCGACATGAGTTCCAGAATTAAGGAAGAGACCGTTCGTAACCTGCTCCTCGTAAAACTGGCAGTGCCAAATGAGCTTGAAGAATTGAACGAGTCTAGGGAACGCGAACTGCAGGCTGTGCATTCGAACCTTACTGGACCTGAATCCGGCTCAACGCCTAAACACAGAACAGTCGAAAAAATTGGCCGTAATGCGCCGTGTCCTTGTGGTTCCGGCAAAAAATACAAGAAATGTTGCGGTAAGGCTGCTTGAAAATGATTTTTGTGAAAATCCCGGAGAAATATGATGCTCTCTTATCAGCGTGATCATTTTGTGAACACAGAGGATTTGGTGTTCCCTTACTCGGAAGATATTAGCGGCACTTTGCGAGGATATCGTATATTTACTGCTTGCAGAACAGTCAACGGGAAGATCTTCAGATTGGAAGATCATCTGGATCGTCTCTACAAGTCCGCATCTTTGATATACATGCAACCCCCGAAATCCCGTTCAGAGCTTCAGGACGTTCTAATGATGATTGTGGATAAGAATAAGGAGTTGGACAGCGCCGACCTGCTGATAGACATAATCTTCAGTGGAGGACTTCAGGGCGAAACCATGAGACAATCAGGCGGAGGCGCCCATCTTTATATAGTTGCGCAAAAAATGTTCAGTCCACCAACGGAATTTTATGAAAACGGTGTCGCTTTGGCTACTTTCGCTCACCAGAGAATGTTTCCCGGTGTGAAACTCCTGAACTACATCGGCGCGGTCATAGCCCATCAAACGGTTGTTCCCGAATTTGACGCTTATGATACCTTGTTTGTATGCCCAAATGACCTCCAAACAATACTTGAAGGTTCTACTTTCAGCGTTTTTTTCATCCTGGAGTCCGGTCAACTTATAACACCCCCACTGGACGGTCGTATTCTCGACAGCGTCACAAGACGGGCGATCCTGGAGCTAATGAAATCCAACGACAAAATTGAGGTCCTTGAACGACCTGTCACCCTGGATCAAGTCACCACATTTCGGGAAGCCTTCCTTGCTTCCACCACAAGAAACATTCTTCCGGTGGTGCGTTTGAACGACAACGTCATTGGTTCGGGACGGCCAGGGCCTTTGACTTTGGAAATGATGGGTTTGCTAAACAATTATGTCAATTCTTACTAATTGGCGTGTAACATCGTGTTCTTCATGCTGAACGTGTAAATATACAAAGAACAATCATTGCTAATTGGATAACCAAAAATAAATAGACAGTTAGCTGCTTGACCGTGATTTTTGAGCTGATACAGAATTTCGCTTGACAGAAGTATCTGCATGGAAATATCTTAACTGTGAGAATCCAATATGGGATGAAGAAATCCTCTGGTTGTTCTTCCAAGGATGAATGACCTATAATCTACAGTCTGAATCAGGAGGTACTAGCGTGAGCGTTCCGGATAAAATATTCACTTGGCAAATGGTAAAGGGGCCGACTTATGACAAAGAAGCTCGTAAAGTCACTGCTCCGGGAGAACTGAAAAAAACAGAAATACCTGTTCCGGAACTGGCCGCAGGTGAAGTTCTGGTCCAAATCGCAGGTTGTGGGGTTTGCCACACTGACATGTCCTATTTCTACGATGGCGTGCCGACTGTAACAAAGCCGCCATTAACCCTTGGCCACGAAATTTCTGGAACTGTTGTGGCGGCGGGTCCAGGGGCAGGTTCGTGGGTCGGAAAGAATGTAATAGTCCCTGCAGTAATGCCATGCAATTCTTGTGATATTTGCGGAAAAGGGAGGGGCAATCGTTGTCTGGCTCAAAAGATGCCCGGAAACTCTCTCGGAATTTATGGAGGCTTTTCCAGCCATATTCCTGTTCCGGCCGCTGATTTGTGTGTGATAGATGATTTAAAAGGCAGGCCGCTAGAGAATTATGCGGTTGTCGCCGATGCGGCTACTACCCCCTATCAGGCGGCAATTCGGGCTGGTTTGACCGCAGGGGACCCAGTATTGATTACTGGCGTTACCGGTGGTGTAGGCGTGTATATGGCCCAGGTCGCAAAAGCTTTCGGCGCCGGACCGATTGTCGGGATGGCTCGCAATGAGGAAAAACTAAAAAGAGCTATAGAACTTGGCGTGGACTATGTAATCAACACCAAGGACAAAGATTTCAAGGCTATTCAGGAAGAATTTAAAGCAATAGCTAAACAGTCGAAGGTAAGGCACAACACTGGATGGAAAATATTTGAATGCACAGGCGTTGGCGCAGCTCAAGATATCGCTCTTGGCCTTCTGGGCTTCATAGGAAAACTAGTCGTTGTGGGTTTTGGACTTCAAAAAAATTCATACAGCATTTCAAGATTGATGGCGTTTGACGCCGAAATCATAGGCACATGGGGATGCCTACCGAAATATTACCCGAACGTTTTGGAAATGGTTCAGTCCGGAGCGATAAAGATAGATCCATTACTGGAAACACGCCCGATGTCTACAATTCAAAAGGCGTTCGAAGAAGCGCACAGCGGCGGACTGATGAAACGAATCGTTTTGACACCGGATTTCTAACGAATCACTTTTTACATCACGTTACTAAATCCCAACAAGCAAAAAGCCCCTTGGCGCCATATTCGCATCAAGGGGCTTTTTGGTATATTATGGAGAAAATAAGCTAGGCTTTTTCCGGTCTCTTTGCTACTGCGATCCGATAAATGTCATAAACGTCATAGAGTTTTATGTCTGTAAATCCAGCCCTAGTCAAATTCTCAAGGATTTCCTCTGTTGTCTCGTAGACATCACAGACTTCTCCACGCGACCCGAATAAACCGACAACCCCTCCAGGTTTGAGAAAACTATACATGCAGGAGTAGATAGTGGGGCGCAGATGCGGTTTGACGTGAGGTATCATAAATGAACTGATAACCTTGTCAAACTTTGAATCCGGACTGTAGTCTTCAACCGAAGTCGAGAATAGACACGTATTACAAATATTCTTCTTCTTAGTCTTTTCTTCAGCCAGTTCGATCATGTGGGGAGACAGATCAATTCCAACGACATCCTTTGCTTGCCGCGCCGCGACCACGGTGGCTGAGCCTGTTCCACAGCCCACATCAAGCACGTGATCTCCCTTTTCAATCACCAGTTCGACAAGCTTTCTGAGACCTTTTCTATATCCTGGGTCCATGGACCACTGCAAATCGTAACTCTTGCGGCGATACTTGTAATAGAGCTGGATGGCCCTTTCGGAGGGCATCAGCTTCACTACTCTATTGCCTTGTATATAGGCGGTTCTAAGCGCCTTGATAAGTGGTCTTAATAATCTTTGGAGCGGAGCGTGATCTTCGCTCACCATAGTTCCATTCATTTGTGTGGTTACCCCCTACAAACGTTCCATAGGTTCGAAGTTATACTTTTATTACAATTAGTCCAGATAGGCAAGAGAAAACCTTATACGGATTCGGAGTCGACTATTGCGACATCCTTAGTAGTATGAATTACATGTTGGGCGTTTTCAATACCCTTATCTATGATTAACTTGATAGCGTCTACACCCAAGGCTATGAGTTGTTTCACAATTGGAATCTCACAAGGCTGAAACGGACTCAGCACATAGTCTTCCGCAGCGATTCCCGACGGAGGCCTCCCTATCCCGAGACGGATTCTGATGAAATCTCTGAATCTAAGCGAGTCGGCTATCGATCTGACCCCTCTGTGGCCACCATCACCCCCGCCCACTTTAATTCTTAGTCTCCCAAGACTTATGTCCAGTTCATCATGAACGACAATCAATGCCCTGTAATCGATATTTCGATTTAAAAATACCTTGGACACAGCTTTGCCACTCAGATTCATGAAGGTTTGCGGCTTTACCAGTATTAGTTTCCGTCCCCCATACTCTGCCAGGCATGTCAAAGCTTCATGCTTGACGGGAGACCACGTACAGGCAAGTTCATCAGCTAGCGCGTCGACAGTCATAAAGCCAATGTTATGCCTGTGAGAGCCGTATTTCCTACCCGGGTTGCCTAGACCGACCACCACAAATATTCTACTGTCAGATTCATTCAACAACTTCACATTTATGCCCTTTTCTGTTAGAGCATCCTCTAATCTCTATTTTTGTAACATGTCAAGTTCAATCTCCCATGGATGAAAACTTATTCCGAAAAAAAGCCCTTGAAGCCCTGGAAAAAATTCCGGCTAGTTTTCTTGAACACCTTGAAAACGTAGAAATTATGGTCGAAGATTTTGCGGACGCAGAAATTTTGAAGTCCTTGAATATCAGTTCAAAGTGGCGATTACTTGGATTGTATGTCGGAAATCCACTTAGCCAACGCAGTTTTTTTCAGACTAATCTTCTACCTGACCGTATTTACTTGTTCCGATTGCCAATACTTCGTTCCTGTGAAAAAGAGACAGACATTGTCCAGGTGATAAGTAATGTGATCCTTCATGAGATCGGACACCACTTTGGTTTTAGTGATGATGAGCTTCATGAAATGTCAAGGTTGACCTCTTGAAAGAAAACTTCAAAATCGAACTTGAGAAAAAGAAACGAAGAAGAGAACTTGTTGTTTCTTTATTTTCAGCGCTGGCGATTGTGGCGCTGCTTTTCGCTGGTTCAGAACTCACCAGATCCGGAGGTGAGGGGCCTTTTAGCGGACACTTGCTTCTGTTCTCCCTGCTTGGAATTGTAATACTCCTGCTCATCTTGATTATATTTTTTCTCATAAGGAACCTTTTCAAGCTCGTCTTTGAACGTAAAGGCAAAGTCCTGGGCTCAAAAATAAAAACCAGGCTAATACTTGCTTTTGTAGCCCTGACTCTTGTGCCCACAGTGGTGCTCTTTATCGCCAGCGCCGGTGTCCTGCATACCACCATAGACAGTTGGTTCGCTTCTCAAATCGAAGAAGCGTTGACATCCGCTGTGGTTATCGGCCAGGCCTACCACCAGAAAGCCTCCGAAAACGTTGCCAAAAGCGCAGAGAGACTTTCTGATGAACTTATGCGGAACAATATCACATCCGCTGATCAACCTGAAAAAACCACGAACCTTATAATGTCCGAGATGCCCAATCTGGGCTTGAACGTAGTTCATGTCTACTTCGGGGAACACGGCAAACCGTTGCAAATTTCTTCCGGCAATCTCGGAGACGTTACCATTCCGCAAGTGATCCCAAGTTTTCTCAAAATAGGTCGTCAAGGTTCTGACGCTTCCACAGTAATCAAACTTGATTCCGGTGAGGATCTGGTTAGAGGCATCGTCCCAGTATTCTCCGGCAAAGGGGAAAAAATAGCAGGAGTTCTGGTGGCTGATTACGTGATCCCAAAGGCCCTTTCAAGTAAACTCTTCGGCATAACCAAGGCCTTTGACGATTACCAGGAGGCCAAACGCATTAAGGGTCCGGTAAAGACCACTTATATATTGATATTGTTGATTGTGGCTCTTCTCGTGATCTTTGTCGGCTTCTGGTTTGGAATGAGTATGGCCAGGGAGATAACGGATCCGATTCAGAGTCTCGCTGAGGGAACCCAACAGATTGCAACGGGGAATCTCGATGTTTTTGTTGAGCCGATAGGAGACGATGAACTAGGGGCGCTAGTACGCTCTTTTAACAAAATGGCCGGTGACTTGAGACAAGGGCGGGATGAGCTTCTTAGAGTAAACGCCGATCTGGAAAACCGGCGGAAATATATTCAGACGGTTCTAAAAAATGTGGCCGCCGGTGTTATCGCCATTGACGCTGAAGAGCGAGTGACCGCATTCAACGCTTCATCACTTAAGCTTTTAGGATTAGATTCTGAATTGGGGCTCGGTTCGAGCCTCTTTGCTCAACTTGCTGACGAAGTGGCGCAACGTCTTAAAAAAATAATATCGGATCTGAGGGAATCCGAATCAGGCGCTATTGAAAAACAACTGAAAATCTCATTCCTTGAGAAATCTTTGATCCTCCTTTGTTTTGCCAACATTCTGAAAGATGAAGCGGGAGCTGAATTGGGAGTCGTTTTAGTGTTCGAGGATTTGACTTTCCTGGTCAAGGCGCAACGAATGGCGGCATGGCGAGAAGTGGCCAGGAGGATTGCGCATGAGATAAAGAACCCTCTAACCCCGATTCAACTGAACGCCCAAAGGTTAAGACGCAAGTACCTCGCTGCTCTGGGAGAGGACGGCAGGGTCCTTGACCAATGCACCGAATCTATCATTGATCAGGTTGAACAACTGAAGAACATGGTTAATGAGTTCTCCAAGTTTGCAAGAATGCCTGCCGCCAATCCATCCCCCAACAAACTGAATGACATTATCAAAGAGGTAACGCCTTTATACCGGGCCGCAAATGAGGGAATGGAAATTCGCTTCATTCCCGACGATTCGATTCCAATTCTTGACCTGGACAAAGAGCAACTGAAAAGAGCTATCATGAATCTTCTTGAAAATGCGGTGGCAGCGGCCGGACCGCACGGTAAGGTAGAGATCCAATCTGGGTATGAGCCTATCCTTAGGATAGCCTCAGTCAGTATATGCGATAATGGCCCAGGGATAGCCCCCGAAGATAGAGAAAGAATATTCGACCCATATTTCACAAGGAAACAGGGAGGAACCGGGCTCGGATTAACAATAGTCAGCGCGATTGTTTCTGATCACAACGGTTTTATTCGAGTCAAGGATTCCGACGACCAAGGAGCATGCTTCATTGTTGAGCTTCCTGTGCGCCAGAAATGACAGCGCAGTGGTCGTAAACAACTTTAACCAGGTGAAACCACCTTCGAAGCCGTGTTGAGGGATTCAATGACCTCATACATGTTTGTTACACGCCCTGCATTTAACTGATCGTTTAACCCAAAGGCTTCGAGACAGGTCCCGCAAGAGAGAATTTCTACGCCTCTTTCTTCAAGGATGACCAATGCGTCCACCGCCTCCTGATCGACTGTAGTCAGTTTTATTCCCGAATTTATGAAAATAATTCGCCAAGGATGAGGATTAACATCAATCAAGGTTCTAAGGAACCCTCGCATTAGTTTGAGCCCCAAGTCATCATTCCCTCTACCCATCTTGTCCGACCCAATATAGACCACGTTTTTGACAGACGCGGTTTCGGTAAACGGGATTGGACAGGGAATCAGTTCTTCCTTTTCTTCGTAAGACGCTGCCCGATTCTTTATGAAGATGTCTATGACCCAGTCCGCGCCCTCATTTCGTGGCGCCTGAACGTCAGCCCCCTGATTCCTGGCGAATCGGCAGACATTCTCCTTTGAGACGTCATTGTCTACAATCACTTGCAAACGACCAACCGTTCCCTTGTCAAAGACTTTTTTTGTCTGAATGACGGGATCGGGACACTTGAGCCCACGTACGTCCAGTCTAAATATGTCGGTTTTGATCACTCTTTTTTCTCCAGGTTCATAAAAATTTTGATACGATCTCTTTCCATGCTAGATAAAACGAATGGACCCTGTTACGATGAAGTTTAATATATCTTTTTTATGTATTCAAATGCTCGATAAAAGCAATAGGAATAATCTATGCTACGGATGTTTTTGAAATGAAGACTGAGAATCTTACCATAACGCTTATCGGCGTCGGCGCCATGGGTAACGCCATAGTTCATGGCTTGGTTCGAGCCAAAGTCACGCAGGCGCGGAACATTACAGTCTTTGACATTGACTCCGGTAAAACGGCGACTTTGAAAAGTCAACTGGGAGTTCTGGTTTCCAATTCATTGGAAGACACCTTGAAAAAAGACTGCAGCGTTGTCCTGCTGGCGGTCAAGCCGCAGGTCATTGACACAGTTCTCGATTGTCTGGCTAAATCGCTCCACAGAGAAACTCTCTTGATATCAATCGCAGCCGGAATAGCCACCAAACACCTATTGGAAAAGGTGGGACATGACAGGCGTGTTATTAGGGCTATGCCCAACGCTGCGGCCATGGTCGGCCAAAGCGCTACTGCTTTGTGCAAGGCGGGCGCAGCGGACGACAGAGACCTTGAGACCGCCATTCGTCTATTCGATGCTGTAGGTTCCACTGTAGTTGTTGACGAAAAGAACCTTAACGCAGTGACCGGACTCTCCGGAAGCGGTCCAGGTTATCTCTTTGTCATTATGGAGGCCATGATTGATTCAGGGGTTCTCCTTGGCCTTTCAAGAGACATAGCCTCGAGACTGACCATACAGACTTTTCTTGGGGCGGCGTCTATGGCCGCCGAGGGCAAACCGCTGAGCGAGTTAAAAGGCATGATTACCTCACCTGGAGGAACCACCATCAATGGGCTGAGGGTTTTAGAAAGAGCGGGAACGAGGGGAGTGCTTATGGAAACGGTAGCTGCGGCTGCGGATAGGGCAGATGAGCTATCTAAACAATGACCGGGGAGCTTGCGATACAGTTCCCCAAAATCATTTGATTCGATTGAGGGCTGGCCATGTTCAGTAAACATGTGACTATGGACGAAGCGGTGTATCTTCTCGATGTTGATAGCGCAGAGAAGCTCAAGGAAGCGGAGAGCCAAGGTCTGATAAGACGGCTCAACTCCAACAACAAGAAAGAATCATTCTTAATTCAGGACGTGGTGACACTTAAGCTCGCTCTGTGCATAATGGATTTGGGTTTGGCTCCCGATAGAGCTATCCGATACGCAGAAGCCGTACTAGGGGTCCAATCAACTCAGACATTCAATAAAGCTATATCGTGGCTGGACGGAGAAACTCACGAACTTTTTTGTATGTTTGCAGATAAACAGTTGTCCAGAATTTTTATTCGATCTGTGGAAGATGGTCGAGAACTAGAAGTGGGAGCTGAAAAACCAGTGCTTTTCCCAATTTCAAGATGTGAATTGAATGTTTCCAGAGCTGTACGGCCTGTGATTACTCGAATCAGTCATTTGATGGCTTCAAAGAAAAAACATTCAAGACAATCAACCGTCAGCAACGAAAAATCAGAGCAACAAAGTCCTGCCACTGTTAAATGAGGCGAGGAGGACAAATTCTCTTCATTGGAGTAGTTGCTTTGCAGCCGCCCCGCATGACGATTTAGCAGATCAGTATCAATTGCTTTTGACGCATGATCTGATTTCAATAGCTTTAAGAACTGCCTGAAGCTGATTCTGAGCGCTGGCCTTTTTGAGTTTATAGTTTCGAATTGTGGTCATATTGCCGACTTCAATAGCCGAACCGAGAACCGTATCAATGGTCTTAACGTCATCTTGAAGGCTCTGAGCCATTCTCAACAGCTCGGCGCAATCTTTTACAACTAGATCATCGGTCCCAGAGGCTTGGGAGTTCGCTACTAGAATCAGGGTCGCCAAAATTACTGTCAGGATGCAATAAGAGCGGTTTCTCATCTAAAATCTCCTATGATATCTACTAGTTAGTGTTGTGTTAACTGGTTGCGGCCCTAATGTTTCAAGGACTTTAGAAGGTTCATATATCACAATCTATTTATGAAACAAGTTTTAAAATATGTATTTATAATATTTAATTAGAGTAAATTATGATATAAGAATAAACTCAGACAGGGTATTTTTCGTGCTGGACACGAGCTGGAACACTCTGAAATTGGTGAAACGAAAGCAGATCTCACTTCAATTTTGCATTGTCGATTTATTTTTGCGCTTTTGTCGGCCCATTGATTGACAGGGTTCTTATGGTATCTTATTTTGACCCCATGAAGCATTCCGAAGGTAGCGCGGTTTCAATGAAAGGGGTGGGCTGGCGGGTATTTCTTAGATCATTCCTGATTGAGATCATGTGGAATTATCCGCGCATGCAAAATGTTGGGTTTACTTTTTGCCTACTTCCAGCCTTGGACAGGCTGATCACTAACGAGAAACGCCGCAAAGAAGTTACTCTGAGGCAAATTGAATCTGGGAACACGAACCCCGCTTTTGCGCCAATGTGTATTGGAGCTATTTCAAGGCTTGAAGAAGGGGACTGCGCCCAAAATCCGGCTCAAATCAAAAAAAGACTGATGTCCACTCTAGCTGCTCAGGGAGATCGAATTTTTTGGGGAATATTGAGGCCTGTTTCATCACTCATTTCGGTATCTATCGCCATGATGTCTTCTTCTTTTTGGTTGGCTCCGATAATCGCATTGTTGATTTACAATGTTCCTAATGTAGTTATAAGATACGTGGGGTTCCATGCCGGCTGGGATGACGGCGTTAAAGTAGTGAGGAGATTAAAGTCCAGGTGGGTTGAAGAATCGGTTTCGGTTTTTAGAGGGCTGGTATTCCTTTGCTCAGGTTCGGTGACAGCGGTAGCGCTGATATTTGCTGTTGAGCACGCCGGCGCCGCGCAGGTCACTAGTTTGGTAGCGCTTGTGTTGCTTTTATTGGCGCTTTTCTCCGCTTCCTTCTTTGTTCTGAAGAAAAGCTTCTCTCAGACTAGACTTATTTATCCACTGTTGATTTTGCTGCTTTTGGGTTTCTCTCTTCTGCGCGAATGGACATGAGGCTAAATGACATTAGACCCAGAACTCATTGAAAAAACGATTGTTATCGGTAACGAGTTGGGCCTTCACGCCAGGGTGGCTACAGCTTTGGTTAAGACCATGAAACAGCACTCTTGTCAGGTTACCCTTGCTAAGGATGGAATGGAAGTTGACGCTCGCAGTGTCCTGGGTTTGTTATTACTGGCTGCGACTCCCGGAGCTGAATTAATGATACGCGCTCATGGCCCGGGTTCTCAGGATGCGGTGAGGCAAATATCCGAGTTGCTGGAAAACAATGATTCAGACTATAGAAGATAAAAATAGCCATTCCGATGTTCCCGGATCGACGGAGATCCCGGAAAACACCATGATCAAAGGGGTCGGTGTTTC
Source organism: Desulfomonilaceae bacterium (assembly GCA_041662605.1). Lineage (NCBI taxonomy): Bacteria > Pseudomonadati > Thermodesulfobacteriota > Desulfomonilia > Desulfomonilales > Desulfomonilaceae > Desulfomonilaceae bacterium. The sequence goes on along the minus strand of JBAZSD010000004.1, from coordinate 4,951 downwards.
CGTAGGTATTGGTATCGGCCAGGTAGTTCTTATAGAACGCCTTGTGGCAGATATTTGTCCGTGCAGGATACTGAGTCCGGAAGAGATTCCTGCTGAAATAGCACGATTTGAGGAAGCCGTAGACAACGCTGAAAAGAGACTTGAATCGATAAAGAGTCAGATTGATAGCAGCCATCCACTCGGGGAGCACTCGTATATTCTGGACACGCATGTGCTCCTGATCAGAGATAGAACTCTTTTTGAGGGCACGAAACGGGCTATAGAGCAAGGTCGACAGAATGCCGAATGGGCCTTGTCGGAAATTATGTCGAGAATAACCTCCGCATTTGACTCTATAAATGACGAATATCTGAAAGAAAGGGCTAGAGACGTCCACTTTGCTGGGGAACGCGTCCTGAGGAATCTTCTGGGGGTAACATCAGAGAAAAAAATACATCAACTTCCTCCCAATTCTATTCTCGTGTGTCACGATCTGTCACCAGCGGACGCAGCGCAACTGAAAAGAGAATCGGTTCTTGCCATTGCTACTGATGTAGGTGGTAGGACATCACACTCCGCCATCATGTCCAGATCGCTTAAGATTCCGGCTGTTACCGGCCTCGAAAAGGTTAGCCGGATGGTCCAGACCGGGGATACCATAATCGTAGATGGCAGTACTGGGTTAGTGATTCTTAATCCTGATCCTGAAATGATTTTCAGATATCGTCAGAGACATGAGCTACTAAAGAACTATCATCAATCGCTGTTAGCTTTTGGTCGGCTACCTGCCGTGACTCGTGATGGTGGCCGCACAATCCGAATCCTTGCAAACATAGAACTGGTTGATGAGATCGATATAGCCGTTACTCACGGTTGCGAAGGAATAGGTCTTTTTAGAACCGAGTATCTGTTTTTAGGGAGGGAAGATCTTCCATCTGAAGATGAGCAATTTGAGGCCTATCGGGCGGTAGTTTCTCTTAACAAGCCTTATCCTGTCACGATCCGGACTCTTGATATCGGAGGTGACAAGATAGCGAGCAGCCTGAATCTTCCCCACGAAACCAACCCGGCGATGGGATTGCGAGCCATCAGGCTATGTCTGAGTTTAAAGGATCTTTTTAAGACACAATTAAGGGCTATTCTGCGAGCCGCGACTTACGGATCGTGTCGTTTGCTCTTTCCGATGATTTCATGCATCACTGAAATCCATAGTACCAAGGTTATTCTGGAGGAAGTGAAATCCGAGCTGGCAGCGGAAGGTGTTCCGTTCGATCAGCGTATCAAGCTCGGGATCCTTGTCGAAGTGCCTTCGGCAGTGGCCATAGCTGACCTTCTGGCTCGTGAGGTTGACTTTTTCAGTATTGGCACTAACGACCTGATTCAGTACGCCCTTGCGATCGACCGGCTCAATGAACACGTGAATTATTTGTACGACACTTTGCATCCAGCGGTCTTGAGGCTTATCAGGCAGGTTGTCAGCGCTGGACAGGCCTACGGAGTCAATGTGGCTATGTGCGGCGAAATGGCGGGGGATCCTGTTAACGTGCCTATTTTGGTCGGCCTGGGAATAGATGAGTTGTCAATGAACGCCTTATCCATACCGCTTGTGAAAAAATTGATCAGGTCAATATCCTATGATGAGTGCATGGAATTAACCCATCAGGCATTTCAGATGCAGTCCGCTCAAGAGATTCATGATTTTCTCGAAAGATGGATTTTTGAGAGATTCCCAGGGGATTATTTCCTGAGTCAACAGTAATAATGAAAACCCCCCAGGCTGAAAACATCAAGATAATTTGTAAGAATCGGAAGGCTTTCTTCAACTTTGAAATTGAAGACACCTTTGAATGTGGCATCGTTCTGCTTGGTTCAGAGGTCAAGTCTTTACGGAATGGGAAAGCCAATCTGTCCGATTCATACGGAAAAGTTCGCAATAGCGAAATATTTCTTATAGACGCTCACATATCTCCATATGAGCAGTCCAATCTCCTTAACCACGACCCATTGAGACAAAGAAAGTTGCTTCTACACAAAAGGGAGATCAAGCGACTTACAGGTAAGGTGGCGGAAAGAGGATTTTCCCTAATACCTTTGAAAATGTATTTTAAAAATGGTAAGGTAAAAGTAGAAATGGCTCTGGCGCGCGGCAAGAAGACCTATGACAAAAGGGAAGTCATCAAGAAAAAGGAACAACGGCGAGAACTCGAACGGTTGGTCAAATTCCGCATTCAGGGGCGTTAGCAAGGAAAGAGAGTTTTTTATAGTTTTGATTAATTTCATTTCCTTTGCTTTTCGGGAACAATTCCGCTATCACGCCTGTCAAAGAGTACAGGTAGAATGAAATTCCAAAGGGGGCGCACTGGTTTCGACGGGGACAGTTGAGATCGAGGTTGCATGTCGAGCCCTCCGGCGACTCGGTAATCCGCTGGAAATAAATATACTCGCCGATAATTACGAGTACGCTCTAGCCGCGTAAGGCTAGCGTTTGCCCTCTCTTTTCCTGTGAGAGTGGAGCAGGCGAGGGAAAGCAGGATAGCTGATTTCTCGGACCCGTTGAGAATGATGCGAAAAAAATAGCGGGTTGGTCTGATGAGTACCGTGTTCGAGGGGGACGAGTCAGACGAGACAACAAAACTCGAAACAAACATGTAGATGCCTCAGGTCGAAGGTTTTCGGACGCGGGTTCGATTCCCGCCGCCTCCACCAGTAACCTATTGAAATGATTAAGAACTAGACCCTAAAAAGTTGTCCGCAACTTGTACGCAAAATCAGTTTATGTAATGCTTTAGGGATGTTAAGTAACTGTGTTTTGTTAGGGCGCGCAAATTTACAGTTCACTTAATTTTTATCTTCAAAGTTATAAACCGCCCGCCCCCGCAAAGAAAATCATTCAAGAAAAACCGTAAATACTATGAAATTAATCGTCACTACCGTTACTATCGTCATTCTGCTGTAAATACGGCACATTATGAGTGACGATTGTGGTCACGGTATCATCACAAGGGAAAAAGTATCGACTCTGCCGAAATCCTAACCCAAAGTATAATATTCAGTTCAAGTTGGACAGATTCGAGAGAACAGAAAACAACAGTGGCAACTCAATAATCAGAAACTAACAACTTTTTCCTGTTGAAATGTCTGAAACAGTACAATGGAAACATCAGAAACATTACAACGAGAGACGCCATAACGATTCAGCAGACATCACTAAATTGCATCAAAATACGCTGAACGTATCGGCGTTTTAGCGACGATACTCATTCGGGTAGGGTCTAACATGGGTAGGCATGAGTTTTTCTAAAATACCACCATATAGTGATTAAAAACCTCAGTTTTAGCTCCATCAGTTAATTCCCGTGAAACGGGACTGAGGATGTGAAGGCGTTCCTTCCCACAAAAAATACCCCCAACAAATAGGAGGTCTGTTGAGGGATACAGTGTTATGAGACGTTAATAAGATGTTTATGTTGTAATGTGGAACTTTATTTCCTAGTTAATTTAAGGACATACCTCCGTTTGTGGCTGATTGAAGCAAACGACGATATTGCTAATGGTAAAATCTCCAGCAAGCCTATGTCCTTCGAAAAGTACCCTATAGGGATTGGCATGGTTTGTAATGAAGACATCTTGTGATCCACATAATTGCAGAGTCACAGTATGCGTTCCTACGGAAAGATTTGGGGTATCCTTTTGCACATATATCGAGAGATTATCACCTTGAACATAAACGCTTAGATCCCTGTCGGGGGGCGGTGTATAGTTTGTAGTATATGTGAAAGTTACCGTTACATAAGCACCAGGAGTGAGTTGAGAATAGGGAACAACCCCCTCGTTGAATGGGCTAAAGAAGTTGTTGTCGCCCCCTGCTGCTGTGCGGCTCAACGCACATCCACCACTCACCGCAGCCGAGGCAAGAGCAGCCCTCCCAGGAGCGTATTGCTGGTTCCAGTCTCTCTTAACCTTTTGAGTAAGCATCCTTCGTAGATTACGCGGGCTCTTGAATATAGGTTCCGGCATGGTAACAGGACTCTCACCCTTAATAATATTCTCCATCTGGAAGCCCACATTTACAAATGCCCCAATGTTGTTCCAGGAACCATTAACTTTATCATTTCCATATTCATATCGGACGGTGAACATCCCATCTCTGGTTGTTAGGTCAGCCCCTGTCATATAGCCATAAACACTATTTCCAACATCGAACTTGTAACCGGCAGCCTTTAGACGAAGGTCAAGGGCAGAATCGAACAGCGCATGGGAATACCCAGCCTGTATATCGAAACTGGAGCCCTGGTTCCTGAATGCGTTTAAGATGCTATTGGAAGCGAACAGGTCACCATACCAGTTGGCGTTCAAATCAACAGCGTCACTGGAGCCCATATTCGCAGCCATTTCCAATCCAACACCACCTGAGGAATACCAGTTGTTGAATAGTCTCGATGTGTCATAAAAACCACTTATGCCTATAAGTAGCTGACTCGACATAATCTTGCGATAGCCAGCGCCTATAGACAAATCTACCCTGTTGCTGGCGCCTCCTGATGGTTTCTGGGCGAAATTCCAATAGTTACCGTGGGCTTCCCCAAAGAGAACAGCGTCATTGCCGAGATTATAAGGTAGGAGATAATCCCCGCTGACTTGCCCGCTGCGGACCTTGTCACCAAAATAGTATTGAAAGCCTAATTCTAAGTTTGGAATAGTCGGCATATATGCGCCAAGCATACCGCTGGAAAAAGGTATGACATCTGATTGCCTGAGTATGTCGCTGGGTGCGGGGAATGCAGTTGTCCTTGCGGTGGGCGCAATACCCTGAGCCTCGCACAGGGCCGTAAAACCCAAAGAGAACTGTTCAGCGACAATTACACTTGAGCGTCAACGACAATTACATTTGTGCATCTTTCGGTGAGTAGTTGTCTGTTAGAGATGTCCATAATTTGTTGGAAGGGGGCATTGTTTTGCAGACGACTGACGC